>NZ_JABMCW010000040.1:0-26466 GCF_013179705.1 Pseudomonas sp. CM25
TATTCTTGGCCGAACATTCCTTCAAACAGTGCATCCCATGCTGAAGAAGCTGTTCCAGTCGTTCCGCCCGCCCGTACCGGGCCAGCACCACAGGCGCACTACGCCTGAGGTGATCAACAAGAGCCAGCACTCGCTGCAGCGCCACCAGTTCAGCCGCCATGCGGTAAACATCGTGGAGCGCCTGCAAAGCGCCGGCTATCAGGCTTACCTGGTCGGTGGCTGTGTCCGCGACCTGATGCTGGGCATCACGCCGAAAGATTTCGACGTGGCTACCAGCGCCACCCCCGAACAGGTCCGTGCCGAGTTCCGCAATGCGCGCATCATCGGTCGCCGCTTCAAGCTGGTTCACGTCCATTTCGGCCGTGACATCATCGAAGTCGCCACCTTCCGCGCCCACCATTCGGAGGACGACGAGGGCGACAGCCACCGTTCGTCGCACAATGCCAGTGGCCGCATCCTGCGTGACAACGTGTACGGCACCCTGGAAGAAGACGCGCAACGCCGCGACTTCACCATCAACGCCCTCTACTACGACCCGGTCAGCGAGCGCATTCTCGATTACGCCAACGGTGTGCACGACGTGCGCAATCGCCTGCTGCGCCTGATCGGTGACCCTACTCACCGCTACCAGGAAGACCCGGTGCGCATGCTGCGCGCAGTGCGTTTCGCGGCCAAGCTGGACTTCGGCATCGAGAAGCACACGTTCAAGCCTATCCGCGAACTGGCCCCGATGCTGCGCGAAATTCCGCCAGCGCGCCTGTTCGAAGAGTGCCTCAAGCTGTTCCTTTCCGGCCAGGGGGCCATGGCCTTCGAAATGCTGGTCGACCTGGACCTGTTCGAGCCGCTGTTCCCGGCCAGTGCACACGCCCTGGAAGAGCGCCCTACCTACACCCACACGCTGATCAGCCAGGCACTGCAGAATACCGACCTGCGTGTGAAGCAGGGCAAACCGGTAACGCCAGCGTTCCTGTTCGCCGCGCTGCTGTGGCCAGCCCTGCCGGCCCGTGTGCTGCACCTGCAGAACCAGGGTGTGCCGCCGATCCCGGCCATGAACGGTGCAGCCCACGACCTGATCGCCGAACAGTGCGCACGCATCGCCATCCCCAAGCGCTTCACCTTGCCGATCCGCGAAATCTGGGACATGCAGGAGCGCCTGCCACGTCGCAGCGGCAAACGCGCCGACATGCTGCTGGACAACCCTCGCTTCCGCGCCGGTTACGACTTCCTGCTACTGCGTGAAAGCGCCGGCGAGGAAACCGACGATCTCGGCCAGTGGTGGACCGACTACCAGGATGCCAACGACAGCGAACGCCGCGAGATGATTCGCGAGCTGGGCAGCCGTGACGAAGGCACCGGTGCCGGCCCGCGCAAACGCAAGCGCAGCGGCAGCAAACGCAAGCGCAGCGGCGACGAGGCGTTCGAGTGACTACCCGCGCCTATATCGGCCTGGGCAGCAACCTGGACGCACCTGCCGAGCAGCTGCGCAGCGCCTTGCAGGCGCTTGACCAGGTTGACGGCACGCGCCTGGTGGCGGCTTCGGCCCTGTATACCAGTGACTCGCTGTTGCCGGGCCAGCCGCGCTACACCAACGCTGTCGCCGCCCTGGATACCAGCCTGGCGCCATTGGCCCTGCTCGATGCGCTGCAGGCCATCGAAAACGCCCAGGGCCGGGTGCGCAAGGAGCGCTGGGGCCCGCGCACGCTGGACCTCGACGTGCTGCTGTTCGGCGACCAGGTGCTCGACGAGCCACGCCTGAAAGTGCCGCATTACCACATGCACGCCCGCCCTTTCGTGCTGTACCCGCTGGCCGAACTGGTGCCGGAGGATTTTTGCCTGGCCGATGGCCGTGCCCTTGCGCAATTGCTTGACGACTGCCCGTTGGTCGGCCTGGAACGCCTGTAAACCGGGCACTCCAGGCATCCGGTCTGGCACGGTAACGCCAGTAACACCCTGATCGTAACAATGCGGTAACAGGGTGATTGACTTCCCCCACCTCGCTCACGACTATAGGCGTCCCGTGTGGCACCAATGTGCCGCATACCCGTATTTAGGCCCGGACGGACCTGTACCCGAACATCACACGCGATGATGTGCCGCTCCGGAAGATGACTACACGCGTTGATTGCAGTCGTTTTTTACAGCGCCTGAACGAGGAATTTCCTACATGCCCGAAGTAACCCTGACCACCCTCAATGGCCTCAAGGCCAAGGGTGAAAAAATCACCATGCTGACCTGCTACGACGCGACCTTCGCCAAGGCCGCCAGCCAGGCCGGTGTCGAAGTGTTGCTGGTGGGCGACTCGCTGGGGATGGTCCTGCAGGGCCACGACAGCACCTTGCCAGTCACCACGGTGGACATGGCCTACCACACCGCCAGCGTCAAACGCGGCAACGACGGCGCGCTGATCCTCGCCGACCTGCCGTTCATGGCGCACGCCACTGCCGAACTGGCCTTTGCCAACAGCGCGACGCTGATGCAGGCTGGCGCCCATATGGTCAAGATCGAAGGCGCTGCGTGGCTGGCCGAAACCATTCGCCTGCTGGCCGAGCGTGGTGTGCCGGTGTGCGCGCACATGGGCCTCACCCCGCAAACCGTCAACGTGCTGGGCGGCTACAAGGTACAAGGTCGCCAGGAAGCCCAGGCGCGGCAAATGCGCGCCGACGCCATCGCCCTGGAACAAGCAGGCGCGGCGATGCTGCTGCTTGAATGCGTGCCCAGCGAACTGGCGGCAGAAATTACCAATGCCGTGGGCATCCCGGTGATCGGCATTGGCGCCGGTAGCGCCACAGATGGCCAGGTGCTGGTGCTGCACGACATGCTTGGCCTGTCGCTGAGCGGCCGGGTACCCAAGTTCGTGAAGAACTTCATGCAAGGCCAGCCGGATATCCACAGCGCCCTCGTCGCCTACGTCGAGGCGGTCAAGCAGGTCAGCTTCCCAGGTAGCGAACACGGGTTCAGCGCATGAATACAGTCAAGACCGTCCGCGAACTGCGCGCAGCGGTAGCCCGCGCCCGCGGTGAAGGCAAGCGCATCGGCTTCGTGCCGACAATGGGCAACCTGCACAGCGGCCACGCTGCGCTGGTGACCAAGGCCGCGCAGCGCGCCGATTTCGTGGTCGCCAGCAT
Source organism: Pseudomonas sp. CM25 (assembly GCF_013179705.1). Taxonomy (NCBI): domain Bacteria; kingdom Pseudomonadati; phylum Pseudomonadota; class Gammaproteobacteria; order Pseudomonadales; family Pseudomonadaceae; genus Pseudomonas; species Pseudomonas sp. CM25. The sequence continues at coordinate 3,126 of NZ_JABMCW010000040.1, forward strand.
CTTCGTCAACCCTTTGCAATTTGGCGCCAACGAAGACCTCGACACCTACCCGCGCACCCTGGCCGCGGATCAGGAGCGCCTGCTGCAGGCAGGCTGCAACCTGCTGTTTGCGCCGACCGTGGAAGAGATGTACCCCGACGGCATGAGCGTGCAAACCCGGGTCAGTGTGCCCCACCTTTCCCAAGGCCTGTGCGGTGCCAGCCGGCCGGGGCATTTCGAAGGCGTGGCCACCGTGGTCAGCAAGCTGTTCAACATGGTCCAGCCAGACCTTGCGGTGTTCGGCGAAAAGGATTTCCAGCAGCTGGCGGTGATCCGCGCCATGGTCCGCGACTTGAACATGCCGATCCAGATCATCGGCGAGCCTACCGTGCGGGCAGAAGATGGCCTGGCGCTTTCGTCGCGCAATGGCTACCTCACACCGGAGCAGCGTATGGCAGCACCAGCACTGTATCGCACCCTGCAGCAGATCGCGGCAGGCATCGTTCGGGGCCAACGAGACTTTGCCGCGCTGGTTGCGCAAGGCCAGGCACAGCTGAGCGCTGCCGGGTTCCGTTCCGACTACCTGGAAGTACGCCATGCACTGACCTTGCGTCCGGCGGCTATAGATGACCGGGACCTGGTGGTAATTGCTGCGGCGTACCTGGGTAACACACGATTGATCGACAACCTGTACCTGCATCTGGAAGAAAAGACCGCTTGACGGCCTGGGGCTGCTTCGCAGCCCATTCGCAGCACAAGGCTGCTCCTACAGGAGATCGCGTTCGTAGGAGCAGCCCCTCCAAAATCCCCCAGCGCTACCCATTCCCAGCGCCAACCCTTTGCCTATAATGATGCCAGCCTGAACCCGGCAATGAGTGCCTTGTCCAAGGCATCACCACGCACCAAGGGAACCCCGCGCAATGGCGTATTACCGTACACCCCACGATGTGACGGCCCTGCCCGCCTGGCAGGCGCTTCAGCAACACCGCGACGCCATGCAAGGCTTCACCATGCGCGAAGCCTTCGCCGCCGATGCCCAACGCTTCGACCAGTTCTCCCTGAGCTGCTGCGGCCTGTTCCTCGATTACTCGAAAAACCTCATCACCGAACAAAGCCGCGACCTGCTGGTAAACCTGGCCAACGAGGTGGGCCTGCAGGACGCCATCAAGGCGATGTTCAGCGGCGAAATCATCAACGCCTCCGAAGGCCGCCCGGTACTGCACACCGCCCTGCGCAGGCCCGTGGGTGACAAGCTCAGCGTCAACGGCGTGAACGTGATGCCGGAAGTGCACAAGGTGCTGAACCAGATCACCGAACTGGTCGGCCGCATTCACGACGGCCTGTGGCGTGGCTACAGCGAAAAACCCATCACCGACGTGGTCAACATCGGCATTGGCGGCTCGTTCCTTGGCCCCGAGCTGGTATCCGAGGCGCTGCTGCCCTACGCCCAGCGCGGCGTGCGCTGCCACTACCTGGCGAACATCGACGGCAGCGAGTTCCACGAACTGTCGGCCAACCTGCGCGCCGAAACCACCCTGTTCATCGTCTCGTCAAAGTCGTTCAACACCCTCGAGACCCTGAAAAACGCCATGGCCGCACGCACCTGGTACCTGGCCCAGGGCGGCTCGGAAGCCGAGCTGTACCGCCACTTCATCGCCGTTTCCAGCAACAAGGCCGCCGCCGTGGCCTTTGGTATCCGCGAGGAGAACATCTTCCCGATGTGGGACTGGGTGGGCGGGCGCTACTCGCTGTGGTCGGCCATCGGCTTGCCGATTGCCCTGGCCATCGGCACGGCCAACTTCAAAGAGCTGCTGTCGGGTGCGCACACCATGGACCAGCACTTCCAGACCGCGCCGTTCGACAAGAACATGCCGGTGCTGCTGGCCCTGCTGGGCGTGTGGTATGGCAACTTCTGGGGCGCGAACAGCCACGCGATCCTGCCGTACGACCACTACCTGCGCAACATCACCAAGCACTTGCAGCAGCTGGACATGGAGTCCAACGGCAAGAGCGTGCTGCAGGACGGGAGCCCGGTGAAGACTGACACCGGCCCGGTTATCTGGGGCGGCGTCGGCTGTAACGGCCAGCATGCCTACCACCAGTTGCTGCACCAGGGTACCCAGCTGATTCCGGCCGACTTCATTGTGCCGGTAGTGAGTTTCAACCCGGTGGCCGACCATCACCAGTGGCTGTACGCCAATTGCCTGTCGCAGAGCCAGGCGCTGATGCAGGGCAAGACCCGCGAAGAAGCCGAAGCCGAACTGCGCGGCAAAGGGCTGAACGAAGCGGACATCGAAAAGCTGGCCCCGCACAAGGTGATCCCGGGCAACCGCCCGAGCAACACCTTGGTGGTCGAGCGCATCAGCCCGCGCCGCCTGGGCGCGCTGGTGGCGATGTACGAGCACAAGGTGTTCGTGCAGAGCGTGATCTGGGGTATCAATGCCTTCGACCAGTGGGGCGTGGAGCTGGGCAAGGAGCTGGGCAAGGGCGTGTACCAGCGCTTGGTCGGCAGCCTTGAAGACAGCGCCGAAGATGGCTCCACCCAAGGCCTGATCAACTACTTCCGCAGCCGTCACCGCGGGTGATCCAAAGCCTGTACCGGCCTCTTTGCGGTTAACCCCGTGAAGAGGCCGGTATGGGTTGAACACCCCTCCCAGCTACACTGTCCTATCGAATAGCCGTTGCAGTCCCTCGCCCCTCACAAGAGCAGGACCACCCGCCATGTTCGATATCCGCAACTATCCCCAGGCGCTGGCCGTCAGCCAGTCCGCCATCCTCACCCTCGACGAATACCACCGCCTGTACCGCCAGTCGGTCGACGACCCCGACACCTTCTGGGCCGAGCAAGCCAAGCGCCTGGACTGGATCAAACCCTGGTCGAGCGTGCAGCAATGTGACCTGCACACTGGCCAGGCGCGCTGGTTCGACGGGGCCCAGCTCAACGTCAGCTACAACTGCATCGACCGCCACCTGGCCCAGCGCGGCGAACAGACCGCCCTGCTGTGGGAAGGCGACGACCCCAACGACTCCAAGGCCATTACTTACCGCGAGCTGCATCGCCAGGTCTGCCGCCTGGCCAACGCCCTGAAAGCACGCGGGGTTAAAAAAGGCGACCGGGTATGCATCTACATGCCCATGATCCCCGAAGCCGCCTTCGCCATGCTCGCTTGCACCCGCATCGGCGCCATCCACTCGGTGGTGTTCGGCGGTTTCTCCCCTGACGCCCTGCGTGACCGCATCCTCGATGCAGACTGCCGCACAGTGATCACCGCAGATGAAGGCGTGCGCGGCGGCAAGCGCGTCCCGCTGAAACAGAACGTCGACCAGGCCCTGGCCAGTTGCCCTGCTGTCAGCAGCGTATTCGTGGTGCGCCGCACCGGTGGTGAAGTTGCCTGGGCCGAAGGCCGCGACCTCTGGTATGACCAGGCGACGGCAAACGCCGGCGATGACTGCGAGCCAGAGCCGATGGAGGCTGAAGACCCACTGTTCATTCTTTATACCTCCGGCAGCACCGGCAAACCCAAAGGCGTCCTGCACACCACCGGCGGCTACCTGCTGCAGGCGACGATGACCTTCAAGGTGGTGTTCGATTACCGCGAAGGCGAAGTGTTCTGGTGCACGGCCGACGTCGGCTGGGTCACCGGCCACAGCTACATCGTCTATGGCCCGCTGGCCAATGGCGCAATCTCGCTGATGTTCGAAGGCGTACCCAACTACCCGGATACCTCGCGGTTCTGGCAGGTCGTGGACAAGCACCAGGTGAACATCTTCTATACCGCCCCGACTGCGCTGCGGGCGCTGATGCGCGAAGGTTCCGGGCCGCTGCAAAGTACCTCGCGCAAAAGCCTGCGCTTGCTGGGCAGTGTTGGCGAACCGATCAACCCCGAAGCCTGGGAGTGGTACTTCGAGGAAGTCGGGCAGCAGCGTTGCCCCATCGTCGATACCTGGTGGCAGACCGAAACCGGCGGCATCATGCTTACGCCATTGCCAGGTACGCAGACGCTGAAGCCCGGCTGCGCCACACAGCCGATGTTTGGCGTGCAGCCGGTTCTTCTGGACGAAAAAGGCCAGCTGATCGAAGGCCCCGGCGCAGGCCTGCTGGCAATCAAGGCCAGCTGGCCCGGGCAGATCCGTAGCGTCTATGGCGACCACCAGCGCATGGTCGATACCTACTTCAAGCCGATGCCCGGCTATTACTTCACCGGTGACGGGGCCCGCCGCGATGCCGATGGCGACTATTGGATCACTGGACGGGTCGACGATGTGATCAACGTTTCCGGTCACCGGATAGGCACTGCTGAAGTCGAAAGCGCGCTGGTGCTGCATGACAGCGTCGCCGAAGCAGCGGTGGTCGGTTACCCCCACGACCTCAAGGGCCAGGGCGTGTACGCCTTCGTCACACCGATGAACGGAGTAACCCCCGACGACGGGCTCAAGGCCGAACTGCTAGCCCTGGTCAGCAAGGAAATCGGCAGTTTCGCCAAGCCCGAGCTGATCCAGTGGGCGCCGGCGTTACCCAAGACACGCTCAGGCAAGATCATGCGGCGTATACTGCGCAAAATCGCCTGCAACGAGCTGGACAACCTGGGCGATACCTCGACCCTGGCCGACCCCAGCGTGGTGCAGGGCCTGATCGACAAACGCCTCAACCAGTAACCGGCGGCCGCAGTCCCTGGCCGCCCTGCACGACAGGTCGCCATGGAAGCCCTCCGCCGCCGCATCGAAACCCAGGTCATGAGCCTCACCGGGCTGGCCCTAGGCCAGCTCGACCTGGAATCGCCCAAGGGCGACCCAGGCCTGTTCGGCCCGCACAGCATCAGCTGGCGCGTGCACGGGGACTTCCCGAGCATGCTGGTCGGCGGCATCAGCGCGCTGATGCTGCAGTTGCTGCATCCGCTGGCCCTGGCTGGCGTGTGGGACCACTCCAATTTCCGTCAGGACTTGCTCGGCCGGCTGCGCCGTACCAGCCAGTTCATCTCCGGCACCACCTTCGGCGCCACTGGCGATGCCGAATGGCTGATCGACAAGGTGCGCACGATTCACCTCCAGGTCACCGGCACCGCGCCGGATGGCCGTCCCTATGCAGCCAGCGACCCAGATTTGCTCACCTGGGTGCATGTGGCGGAGGTCAGCAGCTTTCTCGCTGCCCACCTGCGTTACCGCAACCCGCACCTTTCGCGTGCCGAGCAGGATGCCTATTACAACGAAATTGCATTGATCGCCGAGCGCCTTGGCGCCCGTGACGTGCCGCGTTCGTGCCAGCAGGTCGAAGATTACCTGCAACGCATGCGCCCGCAGCTGCACTGCGATGCGCGCAGCCACGAGGTAATGCAGATTCTGCTTGATGCCCCTGCCCCCAGCCGCCTGGCGCAACCGGTGGGCAAGCTGATGCTGCACGCCGGCATCGACCTGCTGCCGGGCTGGGGCCAGGCGATGCTCGGCCTGCAGCACGGCCCCTTGCAGCGGCGCCTGATCCGCCTGGGCCTGCAACGCACCGCGCCAGTGCTGCGCTGGGCCATGCGCGACGGCTCGGCGCATCGGGCCAAGCGGCGCATGGGTATCGAATGACACCAGCTACCGTCCCAGCGGAACTGATTTAACCTGCCATACTCCAAGCACTCCTGCTTAGACAGACGAAGCGACACATGTACAAAGGATTGACTCGCGCCGCTGGCGCAATCGTGGCCCTCGTAGCCCTCTACAGCCTGCTCGGCTTTCTCATTCTTCCTGGTGTCGCGCTGCGTATTGCCAATCAGCAGTTGGCCCAGTACGCGACCGTGCCGGCGCATCTCGAACGCATCGAGTTCAACCCCTTCAGCCTCGAGCTGACGCTGTGGGGCCTGCAGCTCGGCGAGCCAGGCAAGGAACAGGTCGCCTTCGAGCGCCTGTACGCCAACCTCTCGCTCGACAGCCTGTGGACCCGCGCCCTGCACCTGGAAGCGGTCGAACTCGACAAACCCCGCACCGAAGTGCTGTTCGCCAAGGACGGGGCCCTGAACCTGACAGGGCTGTTCAAGCTGCCGGCCAACCAAGCCAAAGCTGACGAGCCGCCCAGCGACCCGTTTCCGCTGCGCATCGGCAGCATCAAGCTCAGTGAGGGTTACCTGCACTTCGCCGACCAGCGCCCGAGCGAGCCGATCGAGTTCCTGTACGACAACATGAACCTGGAGCTGAAAAACCTCAGCACCTTGCCCGACGACAATGCCGACATGACCCTCGTAGCCAACGGCCCTAACGGCGGTCGCATTGACTGGAACGGCACCTTGAGCCTGTCGCCGATCGCCTCCGAGGGCACCTTGAAGGTCACCGACGCCAAGATGAAGGCGTTCTGGCCCTACGTGCGCGATGCCGTGCCGCTGGTGCTGGAAGAAGGCATTGTCAGCCTCGATACGCATTACAAGCTCAACCTCGCCAAACAGACCGAGTTGCTGCTGGACAATGCCTCCGTGCGCATTGCGCCGTTCGCCATCAAGGCACCGGATGGCCGCCCGCTGGCCCGCCTGGCCAGCCTGGAGGTCCGCGAGACCTCCGTCGACCTGGTCAAGCAGCGGGTGACCGTGGGCAAGATCCGCAGCGAAAAACTCGAAACCTGGGCCGCGCTGGAAAAAGACGGCCAGCTCGACTGGCAGAAGCTGTTTGCCAGCCAGCCGGCCAAGGCCACGCCGAAGGAAAAGGCCGAGCCGGCTGCCGCCGAGCCCACGCCTGAACAGAAAGCTGCCAAAGAGCCCAGCAAACCTTGGCAGGTGCTGCTCAAGGACGTACAGCTGCGTAACTACATGGTGCACCTGGCCGACCGTTCGCAAAAAGAGCCGGTTGCCCTCGACGTCGGCCCGCTCAACGCGGACCTGCAAGGTTTCGACAGTCTCAACCAGTCGCCCTTCACCCTCAAGCTCGACAGCGGCGTAGGTAAACAGGGCAAGCTGCAGGCAGCCGGCCAGGTCAACCTGGCACCGGTATGGGCCAAGCTGGATGTCAGCACCCGCGACATCGACCTGCGGGTAGCCCAGCCCTACATCAGTCCGTTCATTCTGCTGGAACTGCGCAGCGGCATGCTCGCCAGCGACCTCAAGGTCGACCTGAAGAACACCGCCCCGCTTGCCTTCACTGTCACCGGCAAGGCACAGGTCAACCAGCTGCATACCCTCGACACCATCAAGAGCCGCGACTTCGTCAAATGGCAGCAGGTCAATGTCGACGGCCTGGCCTATGTACACGGCGATGCGCTGTCGATCGACAAGGTGACCCTGCTGCAGCCTTATGCGCGCTTCATCATCAATGAAGACCGCACCACCAACGTCAATGACCTGCTGATCCCGCAGCCGGCAGGCGCCCCGGCGAGCAGTCAGGCCAAGCCGGCTGCTGCTGGCAGCAGCAAGCCATTGGGCATCCACATTGGCCAGATAGACATCAACGACGGTTCGGCCAACTTCGCCGATCTGTCACTCACACCCAACTTCGCCACGGCCGTGCAGCAGCTCAACGGCCAGATCGGCACCATCGACAACCGCAAGGCAGTACCGGCCAAGGTCGACATCAAGGGCAAGGTCGACCGCTATGCACCCGTGACCATCAAGGGTGCCCTGAACCCGTTCAACCCGCTGGCCAGCCTGGACATCGCCACCAGCTTCAAGCGCGTCGAGCTGACCACGCTGACGCCCTACTCCGGCAAGTTCGCAGGCTTCCGCATCCGCAAGGGGCGGCTCAACCTCGACCTGCACTACCTGATCACCAACGGCCAGCTCAAGGCCGAGAACAAGGTGGTGGTAGAGCAGCTGCAACTGGGCGAGAAGGTCGACAGCCCGGACGCGGTCGACCTGCCGATCCGCCTGGCCGTGGCGCTGCTGAAGGATACCGAGGGCAAGATCTCGATCGAACTGCCGGTAACCGGTGACCTCAACAACCCGCAGTTCAGCGTGATGCCGATTGTCTGGCAAACTTTGCGCAACCTGGTGCTGCGCGCGGCGCAGGCGCCGTTCAAGTTCATTGGCGGGCTGATTACCGGCGGTGGCTCGGAAGACCTCGGCAGCGTGGCGTTCGCCCCGGGCTCCAGCGAGCTCGGCGGCGACGCCCAGGCGTCCCTCGACAAGCTGGCGGCGGCGCTGAAGGAGCGCCCGGCGCTGCGCCTGGAAATCGAAGGCACCAGCGCACAGGCCAGCGATGGCCCGCTGATCGCCGAGCAGCGGCTGGAGCGTGAATATCAGGCTACCTGGTACAAGATCCTGCAGCGCCGGGGCGACAAGGTGCCGGCCAATGCCTCGCTGCTGGTGGTCGACGACAGCGACAAGCCGGCAATGCTCGAAGGCATCTACCGCACCCGCCTGAAGCAGCAACCGCCGGCTGACTGGGAACAACTGGGCCGTGACGAGCGTACGGCCAAGCTGCGCGAAGCGGTGATCAAGTCCTGGGCCGAAAGTACCGCGCTGCTACGCACCCTTGGCCAGGAGCGGGCCAGCAGCATCAAGGATTACCTGGTGGACAAAGGCAAGCTGGAAGATGACCGGGTGTATTTCATCGATACCAGCCTGGGGCAGCCTGAAAGCGATGGGCGGGTGGTAACGCCGATGCATCTGGATGCCGAGTAATCAGCAAGCCTGTGGCAGCGGCTGAATCCAGGCTTCAGACCAGCCGCTGCCCGGACACCGCCGGATGATACAGCGGCTGTACCTTGTTCCCCGCCGGGTCCAGCAGGTGGAAGCTGCGCGCCCCGTCACCATGGTTGAACGGCCGATCCAGCAAGGTCACGCCCAGGGCCTTGAAGTACGCATACCAGGCCTCCAGCTCCTCCACGCTATCCACGATGAAACCATAGTGGTCCAGGGTCTGCAGCCCATTGGCTGCCCCTGCCCCACGCCCCAGCGACAGGTTGTCGTTACCGCAGGTGAGGTACACCAGGTCCTCGTTGGCGCGGTTGAGCACTTCCATTCCCAGCACATCGACGTAGAAACGCTCACACTCCTCAAGGTTGGGGACCAGCAGGGCAATATGGCGCAGGCCATTCAGGCGACCGGGGCGTGCAGGCAATTCGGACATCAGCGAAGCTCCATTTTTGTATACAATTCATTCCTGAATTTAAAACATAAGGAGCGACTTGTGTATAGCCTGTTTATCAAGACCCGTATAAAGCCAGGTTGCGTCGAGGATTTTCTGACCGCGATCAAGGTCAATGCCGCTGCCTCTGTCGCCACCGAGCCTGGATGCCTGGTGTTCGACGTGTCGCAGGATCGCGTCGACCCGCAGGTCATCTACCTGTACGAAATCTACCGCGATGATGCGGCCTATGAGGCGCATACCCAGACCGCGCATTACCGGGATAGCCGCCCGCTGGTGGAGCCGCTCATCGTCAGCCAGGAGTGCATCGAGAGCGACGTCGTAGCGCGCAACCCGGTGTACTGAAAACGAAGAAGGGGCCGCAATGCGGCCCCTTCCAGGGATGGTGGCCAAATCCATTTGGCCGTCGGGACAATCCTTATTCGGACTTCAGGCCATCAGCCGATACGGCTTGTACGCCTTTGATCTTCTTGGTGATGGCAACTGCCATCTCTTTCTGGGCCTCAGTCACTTTCATGTCGGACGACAGCGACACGACACCTTTATTCGTTTCCACTTTGATGTCGCTGCCAGGCACACCTTTCTCGGTCATCAGGTCGGCTTTGACCTTGGTGGTGATCCAAGTGTCAGAGGTCGCTTCCTTGGCTTGGGTCACCTCACCGGCGGCCAGCGTCATCGGGGCCTGGGTGGTTTGCTGGGCGAATGCCGCGTTAGCCATGGTCAGGGTCAGAGCGGTGGCAGTAGCAGCAGCAATGGCGAACTTCTTCATGTGTGTCACTCCTGTTTTTCGAAAGGTCTGCGCCGTATGTCCTGGCGGCAGGTATGAAGGTAGTTGCATGGGCTGTGCCAGCTTTTACTCTTTGATTATTTACTTATAAATCAATGAGTTAGCTGATCGCCGAGGTTCAAGGTGTCGTGCATTTTGCAACCTGCGCGGTAAACCTGCATGCAAGATGCAAGTCCGCAAAAGGTTCCCTGTCGCGCATAAAAAAAGGGCTCCGAAGAGCCCTTTTCCTGTTGCCTGGCAGTCGCTTAGACGCCCGATGCCTTGGCAGCGGCGACGTCCTTGATCGACAGCTTGATACGGCCGCGGTTGTCCACGTCCAGTACCAGTACTTCAACTTCCTGGCCTTCTTTCAGGATGTCGGTCACTTTCTCGACGCGAGCATCGCTCAGCATGGAGATGTGCACCAGGCCATCTTTACCCGGCAGGATGTTGACGAAGGCGCCGAAGTCGACAATGCGCTCGACCTTGCCGACGTAGATCTTGCCGATCTCGGCCTCGGCGGTGATACCCAGGATGCGCTGCTTGGCAGCCTCCGCCGCTTCCTTGGTTTCGCCGAAGATCTTGATCGAGCCGTCGTCTTCGATATCGATCGAAGCCTTGGTCTCTTCACAGATGGCGCGAATGGTGGCGCCGCCTTTGCCGATGACGTCACGGATCTTGTCGGTGTCGATCTTCATCGCGATCATGGTCGGGGCGTTGGCCGACAACTCGGTACGCGACTGGCCAATGATCTGGTTCATCTGGCCGAGGATGTTCAGGCGCGCTTCCAGGGCTTGGCCCAGGGCGATTTCCATGATCTCTTCGGTGATGCCGTTGATCTTGATGTCCATCTGCAGCGCAGTAACACCTTTGGCGGTACCGGCAACTTTGAAGTCCATGTCGCCCAGGTGGTCTTCGTCACCCAGGATGTCGGTGAGGACTGCGAACTTCTCGCCTTCCTTGACCAGGCCCATGGCGATACCGGCAACCGGTGCCTTCATCGGCACGCCCGCATCCATCAGCGCCAGGGAAGCACCACAGACCGAAGCCATGGAGCTGGAACCGTTGGATTCGGTGATTTCCGACACCACACGGATGGTGTACGGGAACACGTCGGCCGCAGGCAGCATGGCCTGTACCGAACGGCGAGCCAGGCGGCCGTGACCGATTTCGCGACGGCCAGCACCGCCCATGCGGCCACACTCACCTACCGAGAACGGCGGGAAGTTGTAGTGCAGCATGAAGGGGTCTTTCTTCTCGCCTTCGAGGGTGTCCAGCAGCTGGGCATCACGCGCAGTACCCAGGGTCGCGACGACCAGGGCCTGGGTTTCGCCACGGGTGAACAGCGCCGAACCGTGGGTTTTCGGCAGAACGCCGACTTCGATGTTCAGAGGGCGAACGGTCTTGGTGTCGCGGCCGTCGATACGTGGCTTGCCGTTGACGATGTTTTCGCGAACGGTGCGGTATTCGATTTCGCCGAAGATTTCTTTCACTTCGGAAGCCGAAGGCTGGCCTTCTTCACCCGAGAACTTGGCGATGGCCTGATCACGCAGCTCGCCCAGGCGCGCATAGCGGTCAGCCTTGACGGTGATGGTGTAGCCCTGCGAAACGCCTTCGCCGAACTCGGCGCGGATGGCGTTGAACAGTTCGGTGTTGGCGACGGCAGGCTTCCAGTCCCAGGTAGGCTTGGCAGCTTCTGCAGCCAGCTCCTTGACGGCCTGGATAACAGCCTGGAATTCGTCGTGGGCGAACAGTACGGCGCCCAGCATCTGGTCTTCGGTCAGCTCTTGAGCTTCCGACTCAACCATCAGCACAGCGTCGGAAGTACCGGCAACGACCATGTCCAGGCTCGAGGCAGCCAGTTGCTCGTAGGTCGGGTTCAGCAGGTAGCCGGTGCTCTCGTGGAAAGCAACACGGGCGGCGCCGATCGGGCCTTCGAACGGAATACCGGAGATGGCCAGCGCAGCCGAGGTACCGATCATCGCAGCGATGTCCGGGTCGGTCTTCTTGCTGGTGGAAACCACGGTGCAGACAACCTGCACTTCGTTCATGAAGCCTTCTGGGAACAGCGGACGGATCGGACGGTCGATCAGGCGCGAGGTCAGCGTCTCTTTCTCGGAAGGACGGCCTTCACGCTTGAAGAAGCCACCCGGGATCTTGCCGGCGGCGTAGGTCTTTTCCTGGTAGTGAACCGACAGCGGGAAGAAACCCTTGCCTGGATCAGCCTGTTTGGCGCCTACCACAGTCACCAGCACGGTGACGTCGTTGTCGACGGTAACCAGCACGGCGCCGGTTGCCTGACGGGCGATACGGCCCGTTTCGAGAGTAACGGTCGATTGACCGAACTGGAAAGTCTTGATTACCGGGTTCACGGTTTCCTACCTTTTTTCAGTGGCTCTGGGGGAACTGGTTTCTTGCGAATTCTTGGGCAGAACGGGGAATCGGCCCCATTGACCGTCCAGATACAACACGAGGCCGGGAGCCTGGCTGCCGAGCGGTAGAACCGCTCGACATCACCAGGCTGCCAGCCTCGCAGATACGCATGGCGTGCTCAAAGACAACGCTGCAAGGCAACGTTGCCAATGCATGAGACACGCCATGCACACCACTGACCAGGCCGCTATTAGCGACGCAGGCCCAGGCGACCGATCAGGGCGCTGTAACGAGTGGTGTCTTTGCCCTTCAGGTAGTCCAGCAGCTTACGACGCTGGTTAACCATGCGGATCAGGCCACGACGCGAGTGGTGGTCTTTACCGTTGGCCTTGAAGTGGCCTTGCAGTTTGTTGATGTTCGCGGTCAGCAGAGCAACCTGAACTTCCGGGCTACCAGTGTCGCCAGCAGCTTGCTGGTAGTCGGTAACGATTTGAGCTTTTTCTTCAACGCTGAGGGCCATGAGGCAACTCCAATTACACGGATCCCGCAAGCGGGGTCCAATAGGCCAGGGACGAACCCTGTATTAATAAATGAGGTGTGACCGTGCCTACTGACAGCCATCCTCGGTTCCGCCCGGACCGGCTCGAGCCGCCCCGGGTGGTATCGGTCATTCCGACCGAATCAGTCGACGCGGCGCAATGCGCCCGTCTTCGCTCACTTCACCGATACCGATGAAGCGTGCGTTGTGATCCTGTACCCGGACCATGCCGAATTGTGGCGCGTCCGGTGCGCGTACCGCCTGGCCATGCAGCCAGTAGAACGCACTGTGCTCGGACAGGCTGACCATTGGCCAATCCTGCAACCCGCTGTCCGATGGCATGAGGAAGCGATCAAGCGCTTCGTTGCCGCCGTCGGCATGGGCCTGCTCGAGTTCTTCGAGGGTGACGGTTTGCGCCAGCGCGAAGGGCCCGGCCTGGGTCCTGCGCAGCTCGGCTACATAGGCGCCGCAGCCAAGAGCCTCGCCAATATCCTCCACCAGGGTGCGGATATAGGTGCCTTTGCTGCATCCTACGGTCAACCGTGCACGGGTGCCTTCGCACTCGAGCAACTCCAGCCGGTTAATAGTAACAGAACGCGCCTCGCGCTCCACTACCTCTCCTGCACGTGCCAGCTTGTACAGCGGCTGGCCGTCGCGCTTGAGCGCCGAGTACATCGGCGGTATCTGGCTGATCGGGCCGCGAAAACGTGGCAGCAGCGCTTCGATGTCGGCGCGACCAACGGTCACGTCGCGGGTCTGCAGCACTTCACCTTCGGCATCGCCGGTGTTGGTAGTCTGGCCCATCTGCATGACGGTTTCGTAGCCCTTGTCGGAATCGAGCAAGTACTGCGAAAACTTGGTCGCTTCGCCGAAGCACAGCGGCAGCACACCGGTTGCCAGCGGGTCGAGGCTACCGGTGTGGCCGGCCTTTTCCGCGTTCAGCAGCCAGCGCACTTTTTGCAGCGCGGCGTTGGAGGTGAAGCCCAGCGGCTTGTCCAGCAGGATGATGCCGCTGACGTTGCGGCGGATACGTTTGACCTGGGCCACCGCTTACTCCTTGGTGTCCGGCTCGTCGGTACCTTGGTGCAGGCGGTCTTCGGCCACTGCACGCTCGATCAGCGCCGACAGGTGCACGCCACGGCTGACACTTTCATCGAAGTGGAAGTGCAGCTGCGGCACGCTGCGCAGTTGCATCGAGCGGCCCAGGTGCAGGCGCAGGAAGCTGGCAGCGCTGTTCAGTGCCTTCAGCGACTGCTGCACGGCGTCCGGGGTTTCCTCGCCCATGACGGTGATGAACACCTTGGCATGGCCCAGGTCACGGCTGACGTCCACGGCAGTGATGGTCACCAGGCCGACACGTGGGTCCTTGACTTCGCGACGGATCAGCTCGGCCAGCTCGCGCTGCATCTGATCGCCAATACGTTGGGTACGGCTATATTCTTTGGCCATTCTTGCTACCTGTAACTTAAAGCGGCAAACGCCCGGTCAAGCTGATGCCTGACCGGGCGCTACCTGTAAAGGTGCCGCCAACCGCCGTAGGGCGGGGTTTGGCGGCAAGCTCGCCCTTAAAGGGTACGAGCCACCTGGACTTTCTCGAAGACTTCGATCTTGTCGCCGACCTTGACGTCGTTGTAGCTCTTGACGCCAATACCGCACTCCATGCCATTACGCACTTCGGCAGCATCGTCCTTGAAGCGACGCAGCGATTCCAGCTCGCCTTCGAAGATCACAACGTCCTCGCGCAGTACGCGGATCGGACGGTTGCGGTACACGGTACCCTCGATGACCATACAGCCAGCGATGGCGCCGAACTTCGGCGAACGGAACACGTCACGCACTTCCGCGACACCCAGGATGTTCTCGCGAACATCGCTGCCCAGCATGCCGGTCAGGGCCTTCTTGACGTCTTCGATGATGTCGTAGATCACGTTGTAGTAACGCATATCCAGACCTTCCTGCTCGACGATCTTGCGCGCGCCGGCATCGGCACGCACGTTGAAGCCGAACAGTACTGCATTCGAAGCCAGCGCCAGGTTGGCGTCGCTCTCGGTGATACCACCAACGCCACCACCGATCACGCGCACCTGGACTTCATCGTTGCCCAGGCTGCCGAGCGAGCCGTTCAACGCTTCCAGGGAACCACGTACATCGGTCTTGAGGACGATGTTGAGGGTCTTCTTCTCTTCCTGACCCATGGTCTCGAAGATGTTTTCCAGCTTGCCGGCGTGAGCACGGGCCAGCTTGACCTCGCGGTATTTGCCTTGACGGAACAGGGCAACTTCACGGGCTTTCTTCTCGTCGGCAACCACGGACAGCTCGTCACCGGCTTCCGGGGTACCGTCCAGGCCGAGAATCTCGACCGGGATCGACGGGCCGGCTTCCTTCACAGGTTTGCCGTTCTCGTCGAGCATGGCACGTACGCGGCCATAGTTGGAGCCGCACAGGACCATGTCGCCCTGACGCAGGGTACCGTCCTGAACCAGGATGGTAGCCACCGGGCCACGGCCCTTGTCCAGGCGCGATTCGACGACGACACCACGACCAGGAGCGGTCGGAGTGGCGGTCAGCTCAAGCACTTCGGCCTGCAGCAGGACGGCTTCAAGCAGCTCGTCGACACCGGTACCCATCTTCGCCGAAACCTTGACGAACGGCGTGTCACCACCCCATTCCTCGGAGGTCACGCCTTCAACCGACAGTTCGTTACGGATGCGATCGAGGTCGGCACCCGGCTTGTCGATCTTGTTCACTGCTACAACCAGTGGGACGCCAGCTGCCTTGGCATGCTGTACGGCTTCACGGGTCTGCGGCATCACGCCGTCGTCCGCCGCCACCACCAGGATGACGATGTCGGTAGCCTTGGCACCACGGGCACGCATCTGGGTAAACGCAGCGTGACCTGGGGTATCGAGGAAGGTGACCATGCCGCGGTCGGTTTCCACGTGGTAGGCACCGATGTGCTGGGTGATACCACCGGCTTCGCCAGCGGCAACCTTGGCACGACGGATGTAGTCGAGCAGCGAGGTCTTGCCGTGGTCAACGTGACCCATGACGGTAACGACCGGGGCGCGCGACTCGGTCTGGCCTTCGAACTTCAGCGATTCGGCCAGGGAATCTTCCAGGGCGGTATCGCTGACCAGGGTGACCTTGTGACCCAGCTCTTCTGCGATCAGCTGAGCGGTTTCCTGGTCGAGCACCTGGTTGATGGTGACCGGAGTACCCATCTTGAACATGAACTTGACCACTTCGGCGCCCTTGACGGACATCTGGTTGGCCAGTTCGGAGACCGTGATGGTCTCGCCGATGGTCACGTCACGAATGACCGGACCAGTCGGGTTCTGGAAGCCGTGCTGGTTGCGCTTCTTCAGCTTGCCCTTGCCACCACGACCACGACGAGCGCCATCGCTCTCTTCGTCGGTGGTGCGCGGAGCGGCACGTGGAGTCGGCGCTTTTTCCTTCTCCTTGACCTTGACCTTGATCGACACACGCGGAGCCTCGCCGCGACGACGGTCGTCATCGCGAGTACGGCTTTCGTTGCGACGGGTCTCGTCCTTCTTGCGCTCGGCAGCACGGGCTGCAGCGTCTTCGGACGCCGGTGCGTCAGCGACTACCGGGGCCGGAGCCGCGGCTGCAGCTGGCTTGGCGGCGGCTGCCGGGGCAGCAGCAGGGGCTTCTGCTGCCTGACGGCGAGCCTGCTCTTCGTTGCGCTGGCGAACGTCGGCGTCAACCTTGTCGCGAGCGGCGTTTTCAGCCGCGCGGCGCTCGTCCTGCTCTCGCTTCTGCTCAGCCTGGATTTCTTCCGGGCTGCGCTGCACGAATACTTTCTTCTTGCGTACTTCTACGCTGATGCTCTTGCTACCGGCGACACGCAGGGTGCTGGTGGTTTTGCGCTGCAAGGTAATCTTGCGCGGCTCTTCCGCCTTGCTCTTGTGGCTGCTCTTCAAATGAGTCAGCAGGGTCTGCTTCTCATTGTCGGTCACTACCTGACCGGCGTCGGTGTGCGGCAGACCTGCCTCACGCATCTGCTGCAGCAGGCGCTCTACCGGTGCCTCGACCTCTTGGGCCAGTTCTTTCACCGTGACTTGCGTCATGCACTTCTCTCCTCAGGCCGCGCCTAATTACTCGAACCAATGGGCTCGGGCGGCCATGATCAACTTGCCGGCACGCTCTTCGTCGATGCCGTCGATGTCGAGCAGATCGTCGATCGACTGCTCGGCCAGGTCTTCGCGGTTAACCACGCCGCGCACCGCCAGTTCAGCCGCCAGGTCCTTGTCCATGCCCTCAAGGGAGAGCAGGTCTTCGGCCGGGTGGGCGTCTGCCAGTTTTTCTTCGGTAGCGATGGCCTTGGTCAACAAACGGTCCTTGGCTCGAGCGCGGAGCTCATTGACGATATCTTCGTCAAAGCCATCGATGTTGAGCATTTCTTCCAACGGTACGTAGGCAATTTCTTCGAGGCTGGTGAAGCCTTCGTCGACCAGCACTTGGGCCAGCTCCTCGTCGACTTCCAGTTCATCAATGAAATTGCGCAGGATGTCACCGGTTTCGGCCTGCTGCTTGGCCTGGATGTCCTTCTCGGTCATCACGTTCAGGGTCCAGCCAGTCAACTGACTGGCCAGGCGAACGTTCTGACCGCCACGGCCAATGGCCTGGGCCAGGTTGTCTTCGGCGACGGCGATGTCCATGGCATGGGCATCTTCATCAACGATGATCGCCGCGACTTCAGCCGGCGACATGGCGTTGATGACGAACTGCGCCGGGTTATCGTCCCACAGGACGATATCCACACGCTCACCACCCAGCTCCCCGGATACGGCCTGGACGCGCGAACCACGCATGCCGATACAGGCACCTTGCGGGTCGATGCGCTTGTCCTTGGAGCGGACGGCGATCTTGGCTCGCGATCCCGGATCACGGGAGGCGGCCATGACTTCAATGAGGCCCTCGGCAATTTCCGGCACTTCAATGCGGAAAAGCTCGATCAGCATCTGTGGCGCAGTGCGCGACAGGATCAGCTGTGGACCACGGTTTTCCGTGCGAATTTCCTTGAGCAGTGCACGCAGGCGCACGCCGACCCGGAAGGTTTCACGCGGAATGATATCTTCGCGAGCCAGCAAGGCCTCGGCGTTGTTGCCCAGGTCAACGATGACGTTGTCGCGGGTAACCTTTTTGACGGTACCGGAGATGATCTCGCCTACGCGCTCGCGGTAGGCGTCGACCACCTGGGCGCGCTCGGCCTCGCGGACCTTCTGCACGATGACCTGCTTGGCGGTCTGGGCGGCGATACGACCGAATTCGATGGACTCGATCTTCTCTTCGATCACGTCACCGATCTTGGCTTCCGGGTGAGTGTCCTTGATCTTGTCGAGCCAGGTCTCGATTGCCGGATCATCAAGATCGGCCTCGTCGACCACGGTCCAGCGACGGAAGGTCTCGTAGCTACCGGTGTGGCGGTTGATTTCCACACGCAGGTCGACTTCGTCTTCAAAACGTTTTTTGGTTGCAGTGGCCAGGGCCACTTCCAGCGCTTCGAAAATGACGCCGGGCGGTACACCTTTTTCGTTGGATACCGATTCAACAACCAGCAGTACTTCTTTGCTCATCGTACGCCTCGCCTTGCGCAAGCCATTGGGCCCGGATAGTCCACCGGGCCCGGCACGTCTCAGTCAAAACTGGGAATAATATTGGCCTTGTCGATCGAGTCGATCGGTAACAGGAACTCCTGGTCGTCCACCTGGACCACCACATCCTGATCCTCCACACCGCGGAGAAGGCCCTGGAAGTTACGACGACCCTCGAAGGGTGAGCGCAGCTTGATCTTCACTTGTTCGCCGGCATGCGAGGCAAACTGTTCAAGCGTGAACAGCGGGCGTTCCATGCCAGGAGAAGAAACCTCTAGGGTATATTCAGAGCTGATCGGATCTTCCACATCAAGAACGCTGCTGACCTGGCGACTGACTTCTGCGCAGTCGTCCACCAGAATCCCGCCTTCCTTGTCGATGTAGACACGTAGTACCGAATGCTTGCCCTGGGAGACGAATTCAATCCCCCAGCATTCGAAGCCCAACCCCGTGACCACCGGGGCCAACAAGGCCTGCAACTGTTCTAGCTTGCTCGACACCTGAACCCCCTCGTGCATGCTGTGCAAATAAAAAATGGGCGAAGCGCCCATCCCTGAAAGCGCCGTTGGACAACGACGCCGAAAACTGTTCGGTTAGCAAAAAGCCCCTGAAAAGGGGCTCCGCTGAAGCTGGTTGCGGGGGCTGGATTTGAACCAACGACCTTCGGGTTATGAGCCCGACGAGCTACCAAGCTGCTCCACCCCGCGACAAAGCTGGGGCGAAAGTATAAGACCGAACCCCGTTGAGGGTCAAATCCAAACGATCACCTACAAGAAAGCCCGCTAAAGCGGGCTCTCAAGCTTTAATTGGTACCGAGAAGGGGACTCGAACCCCTACACCCTATGGGCACAACCACCTCAAGGTTGCGTGTCTACCAATTCCACCACCTCGGCAATACTACTACTTGAAACCCGTTACTTCTGCTCTTCTGCCGGAGGAGGTACATCACCAGTATTAGGGGTGACTTCACTCTTCTGCTGTTGGAGCACCGGTACATCATCATTAACTGCCGGCTTTTGCTGCTCTTTCACTTCTAGCACTGCTGGATCTGGAAGACCTGCTTGGCTAAGCTGGTGAGCTTGTTGCTTCGCGAAGTATCCTAACCCAAGTGCTGTCAAAAAGAAAGTGGCAGCGAGTATAGCAGTGAATTTACTTAGGAACGTTGCAGAGCCCTGACTCCCGAACACGGTGTTTGAGGCACCCGCGCCGAAAGATGCACCTGCTTCAGCACCTTTACCCTGTTGCAACAGAACCAGCACTACAAGCGACAGCGCTGCCAACAGATGAAAAACGACGATGACTGTTTCCAGCATTTGTTCAGTTTCCTGCGGCGCGACAAATTGCACCGAATTCGTCTGCGTTCAGGGACGCTCCACCAATGAGCCCCCCATCGATATCCGGCATGCCGAACAGTTCGGCCGCATTGGCCGCCTTCACGCTGCCGCCGTAGAGCAGCTGCACCTTCGCAGCCACTTCAGCATCTTCTGCCGCCAGCTGGCCGCGGATGGCGGCGTGCACATCCTGGGCCTGCTGTGGCGAGGCCGTAAGGCCCGTACCGATGGCCCATACAGGCTCATAGGCAATTACTGCATTGGCAAAAGCCTTAACACCGAAAGCTTCGATGATACTGCTTAGTTGACGCCCGACAACTTCTAGCGTCTTGCCCGCCTCGCGCTCTTCAAGGGTCTCCCCTATGCAAAGCACTGGCTTCAAACCTTTGGCCTGGGCCGCTGCAAACTTGCGATTGAGCACATCGTCGGTTTCGCCAATGATCTGGCGACGCTCCGAGTGACCCACCAACACCAACTTGCAACCTGCTTCAGCCAGCTGCTCCGGAGCAACTTCCCCGGTCAGCGCACCCTGTTCGGGTTGTACAGCAGAATTCTGTGCGCCGACAGTAATTTCTTTGCCTGCCAGGCCATCGATCACTTGATTGATGAACAAGGCGGGTGGAAATACCGCGACTTCCACTTCGCTCGGCAAGGCAAGATTGCTCAAGCCTTCGGTCAGCTCAGCGACGCTAGCGCGGGTACCGTGCATCTTCCAGTTACCAGCTACCATAGGGCGACGCATGCTTTACCTCGTCGGTCAAAGTGGGCGCAGATCTTACCCAACCAGATCTGCGCTGGCAAGCGCCTTCAGACACAAACTTCGCCGACCAGTTTGGCCAACGCTTCGGCGTGCGTGCGCACCTGGCTTTCGTCTTCGCCCTCGACCATGACCCGCACCAACGGCTCGGTCCCGGACTTGCGCAGCAGCACACGGCCACGACCGGCCAACGCTTCGGTCACCTTGGCACTGGCTTCCTTGACCGCCGGGTGCTCCAGCGGGTCGACCTTGCTCGCCCCAAAGCGCACGTTGATCAGTACCTGCGGGCACTTGCGCAGGGCCTGGCGGGCCTGTGCGAGGCTTTCACCACGACGCTTGAGCGCCATCAGAACCTGCAGCGCGGCAATGATCGCGTCACCGGTGGTGGTGTGGTTGCAGCACACCACGTGGCCGGAGTTTTCACCACCGACCAGCCACTCACGTTCCAGCAGCTCGGCCATCACGTACCGGTCGCCGACCTTGGCCCGCACGAACGGGATATCCAGGTCCTTCAGTGCAAGCTCCAGGCCCAGGTTGCTCATGAGCGTACCGACCACTCCGCCCTGCAGCTTGCCACGGCTGTGCAAGTCGCGAGCGATGATGAACAGCAGCTCGTCACCGTCGATGATCGCGCCAGTGTGGTCGACCATCAGCACGCGGTCGCCGTCGCCGTCGAAGGCGATACCGAGGTCGGCATGCCCCACCAGCACGGCCGCCTGCAGCGACTCGATATGGGTCGAGCCGCAGCCTTCGTTGATGTTCAGGCCGTCCGGCTGGGCGTGCAGCACGGTCACGTCGGCACCCAGCTCGCGGAATACGCTTGGCGCGACCTTGTAGGTGGCGCCGTGGGCGCAATCGACCACCAGCTTGAGGCCTTCGAAACTGGTGCTGCTCGGCACGCTGCTCTTGCAGAATTCGATGTAGCGGCCGGCGGCGTCATTGATGCGCGAAACCTTGCCCAGCTTACCCGACTCGACAACGGTCATCGGCTGGTCGAGCAGCTCCTCGATCATCAGCTCGACTTCGTCCGGCAACTTGGTGCCCTGGCCCGAGAAGAACTTGATGCCGTTGTCATCATGCGGATTGTGCGAGGCACTGATGACGATACCGGCCTCTGCGTGGAAAGTGCGCGTCAGGTAGGCGATGGCCGGCGTCGGCATCGGTCCGAGCAGCAGCACATCGGCACCTGCTGCAGACA
This sequence comes from Pseudomonas sp. CM25, assembly GCF_013179705.1. Classification (NCBI taxonomy): domain Bacteria; kingdom Pseudomonadati; phylum Pseudomonadota; class Gammaproteobacteria; order Pseudomonadales; family Pseudomonadaceae; genus Pseudomonas; species Pseudomonas sp. CM25. The sequence goes on from NZ_JABMCW010000040.1 coordinate 24,731, forward strand.
GGCCGGCCTCGAGCGCCGACTCGAACATGTAGCCGGAGATCCGCGTGTCCTTGCCCACCAGCACCCGGCAGTGGCCCGCCTTGCGGAAGGCCATGCCGGCCGCCCAGCCGAGCTTCAGCATGAAGTCCGGCGTGATCGGGTATACGCCGACGCGGCCACGAATGCCGTCGGTACCAAAATATTTTCTGCTCATAGGGACTCCAATGTTCTTATTCGGCGTTTTGCACCGCAGCAATCATGCGCACTACATCGACAGTTTCGGCCACGTCATGGACACGCAGGATGCTTGCCCCCTTGGTCACGGCCAACGCCGCCAGCGCCAGGCTGCCGTACAACCGCTCGCCGACCGGACGTTCCAGCGTCAGGCCGATCATGCTCTTGCGCGAAACGCCCACCAGCAGTGGGCGCCCAAGGCAATAGAGCGCTTCCATGTGCTTGAACAGGCTCAGGTTGTGCGCCAGTGTCTTGGCGAAACCAAAGCCCGGGTCAAGAATGATTCTGTTCGCGTCGATACCCGCTGCCGCGCAGGCGGCCATACGCTGTTCAAGATAGCGCGTAACGTCGGCGGTCACATCCTGGTAATGCGGGTCATCCTGCATGTTGCCCGGCTCGCCACGCATGTGCATGAGGCACACCGGCAGCCCGGTATCCGCAGCCGCGTCGAGGGCGCCATCGCGCTCCAGCGCACGCACGTCGTTGATCAACCCGGCACCGAGCCGCGCCGACTCACGCATGACCGCGGGCGTGGAAGTATCGACCGATATGACCACGTCGAGGCGGCTGTTGATCGCCTCGACCATCGGCGCCACCCGTTCCAGCTCCTCGGTCACCGACACCGCACGCGCACCAGGGCGCGTGGATTCGCCGCCAATATCGATCAGCGTGGCACCGGCGGCAACCATCGCTTCGGCATGGCGCAAGGCCTCGTCGCGCTGGTTGAAGCGCCCGCCATCGGAGAAGGAATCGGGGGTGATATTGAGAATACCCATGACATGGGTACGTGACAAATCAAGAACCCGGTTGCCGCAAGGCAACCGGGTCGGGTACTGCACTGAGCTCATAGATGCCCTTAGTGTTGAGCTGCCGGGCCGCCGATTGGCGATTCTGGACGATCATCCTGGGCCGCTGGCGTGCCCGAGTTCTTGTCATCGTCCCAGTCACGCGGTTCGCGTGGGGTGCGCCCGGCCATGATGTCGTCAATCTGATCGGCATCGATGGTTTCATACTTCATCAGCGCTTCGGTCATCGCCTCGAGCTTGTCGCGGTTTTCGATGAGCAACTGCTTGGCAGTGGCGTAGCACTGATCGATGATGCTGCGCACCTCGGAGTCGATCAGCTTGGCGGTCTCGCCGGAGACGCTGGCATGCTGGCTGCCGGCGCTACGACCGAGGAACACTTCGCCCTCTTCCTCGGCGTACATCAGCGGGCCGAGCTTCTCGGACAAGCCCCACTTGGTGACCATGTTGCGAGCGATCTGGCTGGCACGCATGATGTCGTTGGACGCACCGGTGGTGACGCCATCGAAGCCCAGGGTCATTTCTTCGGCGATACGGCCACCGTACAGCGAACAGATCTGGCTGATCAGCGCGCGCTTGGACAGGCTGTAGCGGTCCTCTTCCGGCAGGAACATGGTCACACCCAGGGCGCGACCGCGCGGGATGATCGAAACCTTGTAGACCGGGTCGTGCTCAGGCACCAGTCGACCGACAATGGCGTGGCCAGCCTCGTGGTAAGCG
>NZ_JABMCW010000400.1:0-4433 GCF_013179705.1 Pseudomonas sp. CM25
GTTGTAATCGTTGATCCAGGTCAGTATTAATCTATAGGCCGGGGTCAACAAACGACCTTTTCGAACCACATGATTCCGCTTTGGAATGAACTTCATCCTTTTTTGCTCGGTATGTGCCCGTCATGTCCAAACGCCTGATGCCTTCGACTACCGCCCTCCAGTGCTTCGAGGCGGCCGCCCGCCATCTCAGCTTCACCCGCGCGGCCCAGGAACTGCACCTGACCCAGAGCGCGGTCAGCAAGCAGGTGGCGCAGCTGGAGGACATGCTCTCGCACTCGCTGTTCCAGCGCATTCGCCGGCGCCTGCACCTGACCCCGGCCGGTGCGCTGTACCTCACCGAAGTGAACAAGATCCTCACCCAGATCGACATCTCCAGCCGCTACATCCTCAGCTATGGCGATGAGACCGAAGTGCTGCGCATCGCCACCCAGCCCACCTTCGGTGCCCGCTGGCTGGTGCCCAAGCTCAAGGGTTTCGGCGACCGCTACCCGCGTATTCACCTGGATGTACGCAACGAACTGGAGCCGTTCGACCTGGTCCAGGCCAAGGCTGACATCGCCTTTTTCTTCGGCCAGGGCACCTGGCCCGGGGCAACCTGCATCGAGTTGTTCAGCGAAGAAGTGGTGCCGGTATGCAGCCCTCAGCTGCTGGCCAATCACCCGTTCGCCAGCGCCCAGGCGCTGACCGAGCACCGTTTGTTGCAATGCGTGTCGCGCCCCGAGGCCTGGCATGAATGGTTTCTGGGGCTGGGGCTGCATAGCCAGAACAGCTACCACGGGCCGCGTTTCGACACGTTCTACCTGTGCATTCGCGCGGCCATCGCTGGCTGCGGCATTGCCTTGATTCCGCGCTACCTGGTAGCCGAGGAGCTCAGCGAAGGCAAGCTGGTGGTGGCCTGGGACCACCCGGTGGCAAGCAATGGCAGGCACTTCATTGCGCATGCCGAGCATGCCGCCGAGGTGCCCAAGATACGGGCCTTTGTGCAGTGGATTCGCGAGCGGGTGGCTGAGGGGGATTGATTACTCCTGTGCAAGCCCGCGAAGAGGCCGGCACAGCCAACACAAAACATTGGCCAGATCACGAATCCATGGAATGACCGCAATCAATTAATTCGTTTGCAGAACACCCCGCCAACACGCTTGGATAATAAGAAACTCGAACAAGGTCCGCGTGCCCCATGAACCAGGAAAGTATCAGCCAATCCATTGCCATCGTTCACCCGATCACACTTTCCCATGGCCGCAATGCCGAAGTCTGGGACACCGACGGTAAACATTACATCGACTTCGTCGGCGGTATCGGCGTCCTCAACCTGGGCCATTGCAACCCGGCCGTTGTCGAAGCGATCCAGGCCCAGGCCACCCGCCTCACCCACTACGCCTTCAACGCCGCCCCGCATGGCCCGTACCTGGAGCTGATGGCGCAGCTGAGCCAGTTCGTGCCAGTCAGCTACCCGTTGGCCGGCATGCTCACCAACAGCGGAGCAGAAGCTGCAGAAAACGCCCTCAAGGTGGCCCGCGGAGCCACCGGCAAACGCGCCATCATCGCCTTCGACGGCGGCTTCCATGGCCGCACCCTGGCCACCCTGAACCTCAACGGCAAGGTCGCCCCGTACAAGCAGCGGGTCGGCGAACTGCCGGGGCCGGTGTACCACCTGCCCTACCCCAGCGCCGACAACGGGGTTACCTGCGAGCAGGCGCTCAAGGCCATGGAGCGCCTGTTCAGCGTCGAGCTGGCTGTGGAGGACGTGGCGGCGTTCATCTTCGAGCCGGTACAGGGTGAAGGCGGCTTCCTCGCGCTCGACCCGATGTTCGCCCAGGCCCTGCGCCGTTTCTGCGACGAACACGGCATCCTGATCATCATCGACGAGATCCAGTCGGGCTTCGGCCGTACCGGCCAGCGCTTCGCCTTCCCGCGCCTGGGCATCGAGCCTGATCTGCTGCTGCTGGCCAAGAGCATCGCCGGCGGCATGCCGCTGGGTGCGGTGGTGGGGCGCAAGGACCTGATGGCATCGCTGCCCAAGGGCGGCCTGGGTGGCACCTATTCGGGCAACCCGATTGCCTGTGCGGCAGCCTTGGCCAGCCTGGCGCAGATGACCGACGAAAACGTGGCCACATGGGGGGAGCGCCAGGAGCAGGCCATCGTCAGCCGCTACCAACGCTGGAAGGCATCAGGCCTGAGCCCGTTCATCGGCCGCCTGACCGGGGTGGGCGCCATGCGCGGCATCGAGTTCGTCAATGCCGACGGCAGCCCGGCACCGGCGCAACTGGCCAAGGTGATGGAAACGGCGCGGGCCAAGGGCCTGCTGCTGATGCCAAGCGGCAAGGCGCGGCACATCATCCGCCTGCTGGCACCGCTGACCATCGAGGCCGAGGTGCTCGAGGCAGGCCTGGATATTCTCGAGCAATGCCTCGCCGAGTTGAACTAAAGCTTAAAGGCCCAGCTCTTCCGGGGTCAGCATGTCGGACTCGAAGGCAATCCAGCCGCCTTCGAGCTCGGCGTGGCCGTTGACGATCGGGCCGTAGTAGGTCAGCCCGTTCTCCAGAGTCACACAGATGTGCGTGGCATTTTTTTCAGGGGCCGCGAGCGTACCGACGAAATGCACCTTCTTCAGGGTTTCGGTGACCGCCTCCAGGCCTACGCGCATTTTGGGGTTTTCCGAGGCCTCGATATCGCCCCCACGGTCTTCGGCGCTGATGGTTACGGTGGCGGTATAGGGGTACTTGGTGCTCAAGCGGGTTACCTCAAAGGGATGTATAGGCTTAACAGGCGCGTAGAGTACGGCAGGCGGTCGCGGTTGTCTCTACCGGCCGGTTCGCGGGTCCACCCGCGAACCGGCCGGGCCTGCAAAAGATGATCTGGCAGCCCCGATCTGTTAGGGTGCCCGCCGATGCACGCCACACCACACGAGGATCCCGAGTGAGCGCCGAAGAACCCCTTATCGCCGACCTGTTCGATGTCGACAAACGCCTGTCCCTCAGGCCCGTCGTGGACTTCAACAGCTACCTGCGCAATGCCTTTGGCGAAGGCCCGTGCCGCTGCCACCGCTGCACCGAAGGTGCCGACGAAAGCACCTACAGCCATGCTCACAATTTCACTTTTGACGGTGGCCAATGGCATCGCCGCTTCGCCAGCACTGCCGGCAGCGATGTTGCCCAGTTCCTGAAAAAAGCCTGGCTGTCGTACACCAAGGCCGACCTCAACCTGATCGGCACGCTGGACCTGACCACCCTCAAGACCTTCACCGACGCCGCCCTGCACACCCGCCTGCTGGCGCTGTTGCCAGCCAGCGGCCTGGCCCGCGAAGTGGAAGGCCAGTGGCTGCTGCAGGCCCAGACCGACTGACGGCCCGGCGGCGCGGCAGGATTCTACCGGTCTGCTAACGTGGGGGAATCCGCCCATCCGCAGGTAGTCCGCCATGGCCCGCACCACGCCCATCGAGCTGTACCGCAACATCGGCATCGTCGCCCACGTCGACGCAGGCAAGACCACCACTACCGAGCGGATCCTGTTCTACACCGGGGTCAACCACAAGATGGGCGAGGTACACGATGGCGCCGCGACCATGGACTGGATGGCCCAGGAACAGGAGCGCGGCATCACCATCACCTCGGCAGCGACCACGGCCTTCTGGCAGGGCTCGACCAAGCAGTTTGCCGACAAGTACCGCTTCAACATCATCGACACCCCCGGCCACGTCGACTTCACCATCGAGGTCGAGCGCTCGCTGCGCGTGCTGGATGGGGCGGTTGTGGTGTTCAGCGGCGCCGACGGGGTCGAGCCGCAGTCCGAAACAGTCTGGCGCCAGGCCAACAAGTACCATGTGCCGCGGCTGGCCTACATTAACAAGATGGACCGCCAGGGCGCCGATTTCCTGCGCGTGGTCAAGCAGATCGACAAGCGGCTGGGGCATCACCCGGTGCCTATCCAGCTGGCCATCGGCAGCGAAGAAAACTTTATCGGACAGATCGACCTGGTGAAGATGAAGGCCATTTACTGGAATGACGCCGACAACGGCACCAGCTACCGCGAAGAAGAAATACCCGACCACCTGCAGGCCCTGGCCGACGAATGGCGGGCACACATGATAGAGGCCGCGGCCGAGGCAAATGACGAGCTGACCCTGAAGTTTCTCGACGGCGAGGAACTGAGTATCGACGAGATCAAGGCGGCCCTGCGCCAGCGCACCATCGCCAACGAAATCGTGCCGACCATCCTCGGCTCCTCGTTCAAGAACAAAGGCGTGCCGCTGATGCTCGATGCGGTCATCGACTACCTGCCTGCGCCATCCGAGATCCCGGCTATCAAGGGCACCGACCCGGATAATGAAGAGCACCATCTGGAACGCCACGCCGACGACAACGAGCCGTTTTCAGCCTTGGCCTTCAAGATCGCCACGGACCCGTTCGTCGGCACCCTGACCTTTGCCCGCG
>NZ_JABMCW010000401.1:0-4431 GCF_013179705.1 Pseudomonas sp. CM25
GGCTCATGCCTGCTCGGTGATCACCTGGCGGATACAAGCCATCAGCGCGACCGCCGCCGGTGACTGCAGGCAGCCACTGCGCTGCATGAGGCCGATTGCGCGGGCAGTACCGGGCAGTGCCAGCGGCAGGCGTTGCAGCTCGCCGCTGGCAATCTCGTACGCCAACTGGTGCGCAGACACCGCCGCCAGCATGTCTGAACGCACCAGCAGGCCACGGATAACCGCCAGATCAGCGCTTTCCACCACCGGCCACGGCGCAGCCAAACCAGCGGCGGCGAAGCAGTTGTCGAGCAGCCCGCGGGCCGGCGAGCCGGCCCGCGGCAACACCCAGCGCGCCTGGTGCACGCCCTTGAGCGTCAGGTGTGTGTGCAACAACGGGTGCCCCCGGCGGGCCAGCAGCACCATTTCCTCGTTGATGAGCGGCTCGCCCACCAGGTCGCTGGCATAGTCGTGAGGCCGCAAGGCGCCCAGCACGAAGTCCACATCCCCTACCCGCAATTCGGTTGCCAGCAGGTCGAACGGGCTTTCGTTGGTCACCACCCGGACCTGTGGATGCTGGGCGGTAAAACGCAAAATGGCCTCCGGCAGAATGCGCGAGCGGCCCAAGGGTAACGCGCCGACATGCACCACCCCGCGCAGGGTGCCTTGCATCGCACTCAGGTCACTGTCCATGTGGCGCAACTCGTTCAGCGCCCGGCGGATGGGGAAAAGAATGTCCCGGCTGGCCACAGTGGGCTGCAGGCCGCGCGACGTGCGCACGAACAAGGGCTGCCCGCACCCGCCTTCGAGCACTTTCAACGCAGCACTGACGGCCGGCTGGCTAAGGCCGAAGTGCCGCGCCACGGTTTGCATGTGCCGTGTTTCACAGAGTTTCACGAACACCTGCAGGCGCCGCGCCTGAAACAGATACAGGGGCTCGCCCTGCGCGGTGCCCAGCAACCCCGGCACACCGTCCAGTTCCGCCAGCACGCGCTGTGCACGCGGCAGCAGGCACTCGCCATAGTCGGTCAGGCGCATGCCATTGGCATGGCGCTCGAACAGCGGGACAGCGAACCGCGCCTCCAGCTCGGCGATGGCGCGGGTGACCACGGACTGAGCACGGAACAACACCTGCGTTGCCCGCGAAACGCTGCCCAACTCGGCGACCCGGATGAACGCACGTACTTGCATCAGGTTGGGCAGTTCGACGTCGATCATAAGGCTTCCCCGGCGCTCGGCTCGTGACTGGGGCGACTATGCCCCTACCCCGCTTGCCAGGCAATAAATAAAACGCATAGCCGTTGCAAGTGAACGCATTAGTGCCGTGCGCAGGCCGATGACATCCTGCGTCAACCCCCACTGCAGGAGCCTACGAACAATGAATACCCCACAAAAAGCCGCCCTGGTGGTCAGTGCACATTCGGCCGACTTTGTCTGGCGTGCCGGTGGCGCCATTGCGCTGCACGCTGAGCAAGGCTATGCCATGCACGTGGTTTGCCTGTCGTTCGGTGAGCGTGGCGAGTCTGCCAAGCTGTGGCGCAAGGGTGAAATGACCGAAGCCAAGGTCAAGGATGCACGCCGTGAGGAAGCCATGGCAGCAGCCGAAATCCTCGGCGCCAGCGTGGAATTCTTCGATATCGGCGACTACCCGATGCGCGCCGACAAGGACACCCTGTTCCGCCTGGCCGATGTGTATCGCCGGGTACAACCGGAGTTCGTGCTCAGCCATTCGTTGAAAGACCCCTACAACTACGACCACCCGCTGGCCATGAACCTGGCCCAGGAAGCCCGCATCATCGCCCAGGCCGAAGGCTACAAGCCGGGCGAGAAGATCGTTGGCGCACCGCCCGTGTACGCCTTTGAGCCGCACCAGCCCGAGCAGTGCGAATGGCGCCCGGACACCTTCCTGGACATCACCCCGGTGTGGGACAAAAAGTATGCCGCCATCCAGTGCATGGCCGGCCAGGAACACCTCTGGGAGTACTACACCCGCGTGGCCCTGCAGCGCGGCGTGCAGGCCAAGCGTAACGTGGGCATCACCAGCGCACGCAACATCGTCTACGCCGAAGGCCTGCAGAGCGTGTTCCCACGCGTGACGGAGAACCTGGCATGAGCGGGCTGATCGGCAAGACCGGCATCGTGGTACGTAATATCCCGCGCGTCGAGCAGGAACTGATCGATGCCCTGGGCCGGCTGGGCGTTGCCACGGTGCATGAGGCCCAAGGTCGCAAGGGGCTGTTCAATACCGCCGTGCGCCCCATCCAGCAAGGTGTGGCAGTGGCCGGCAGCGCGGTTACCGTGCTGGTGGCCCCTGGCGACAACTGGATGTTCCATGTGGCCGTGGAGCAGTGCCGCCCGGGCGACGTACTCGTAGTAGCGCCCAGCTCGCCGTGCAGCGATGGCTATTTCGGCGACCTGCTGGCGACCTCGCTGCAGGCCCGCAGCGTGCGCGGCCTGGTGATCGACGCAGGCGTGCGCGACAGCCAGACCCTGCGCGACATGGGCTTTGCCGTGTGGTCGCGCGCCATCAACGCCCAAGGCACGGTGAAGGAAGTGCTGGGGTCGGTGAACCTGCCGCTGCTGTGCGCCGGGCAGCTCGTCAATGCCGGCGACATCGTGGTTGCCGATGACGACGGCGTCGTGGTGGTGCGCCATGGCGAAGCCCAGGCGGTACTCGAAGCCGCCACCCAACGCGCCGACCTGGAAGAGCGCAAACGCCTGCGCCTGGCCGCCGGCGAGCTTGGCCTGGACATTTACGAGATGCGCCCGCGCCTGGCGGCGAAGGGCCTGCGTTATGTCGAGCACCTCACTGACCTGGAAGGTTGAACATGGGCCAGACCCGCATACCTTGCCTGCTGATGCGTGGCGGCACCTCCAAGGGTGCCTATTTTCTGCATGACGACCTGCCCGCCCCTGGCCCGCTGCGTGACCGCGTGCTGCTGGCGGTGATGGGCTCGCCCGATGCCCGGCAGATCGACGGGATTGGCGGCGCCGACTCGCTCACCAGCAAAGTCGCCATCATCCGCGCCTCGCAGCGCGAGGACGCCGACGTCGACTACCTGTTCGCGCAGGTGGTGGTGGACGAAGCGCGGGTGGACTACGGGCAGAACTGCGGCAACATCCTGGCCGGCGTCGGGCCCTTCGCCATCGAGCGCGGCCTGGTGGCCGCCAGCGGCGCGAGCACACCGGTGCGTATATTCATGGAAAACACCGGGCAGCTCGCCGTGGCCCAGGTGCCGACCACCGATGGCCAGGTGGAGTATGCCGGCGATACCCGTATCGATGGCGTGCCGGGCCGGGCGGCGGCGCTGGTGGTGACGTTTGCCGACGTGGCCGGCGCCAGCTGTGGAGCCCTGCTGCCGACCGGCAACAGCCGCGACCGGGTCGATGGCGTGGAAGTGACCTGCATCGACAACGGCATGCCGGTTGTGCTGCTGCGTGCCGAAGACCTTGGCGTGACCGGCTACGAGCCGTGCGAAACGCTGGATGCCGACAGTGCACTGAAAACGCGCCTGGAAGCCATCCGCCTGCAACTGGGCCCACGCATGAACCTGGGTGATGTCAGCCAGCGCAATGTGCCAAAGATGTGCCTGCTGTCGGCGCCGCGCAACGGCGGCACGGTCAATACCCGCTCGTTCATTCCGCACCGTTGCCATGCGTCCATCGGGGTGTTTGGCGCGGTGAGTGTCGCCACGGCCTGTCTGATCGAAAGGTCGGTTGCACAGGGGCTTGCCAGCACGTGCGGCGGTGATATCCAGCGTTTGGCGGTGGAGCATCCTAGCGGCGAATTTACAGTGGAGATCAGCTTGGAACGTGGCGTGATCACGGGGTGTGGGTTGGTGAGGACGGCGCGTTTGCTGTTTGATGGCTTCGTCTGTATTGATCAAGGTATCTGGGGTGGGCGAGGCTGATATCCTTCGGAGCCTCCTTACTCTACAGCTATAGCGGTAAAACCGTGCCTGCTCTTGGCTATTCCCGAGAACAGGCGCCACCCCATGGGAGTCCAGCAGTACATCCCCCTAGTCTTTAGGCTATCGACGCAAACCTCGCCTGCTCCACGGCTAAGAGCTCACTCGATTGTTCATGAACGATCATATGGCTTTCTCACGCAGTGGCGGCGCATGACATAAAACACGTCCGGTTCAGACAAGATTCCGTCGCCCTTGAACAGTTGCGCAAGCCAACCACGATCAATAATTCACATAACGGCTTGCCTCGCGCCACAGGCCAGCTGTTGCAGTTTCTCGAGTAAGCAGCCTCGTCTTACAACTCCAATGCTGCGGCGACCTTGCACCGGCAATCCGGTAGCACCTTTTAAAAAAATAGAACTTACTACGTTTTTAACGCCGCGCAGCGCCGCGCGGAACGCGTTCGCGCGCTTATTGAAGACTTGACTGCCATGATCGCTACTTCTGCTTCCAGCGCCGGTGTATCCACCGGTCATCGCAATTC
>NZ_JABMCW010000402.1:0-4423 GCF_013179705.1 Pseudomonas sp. CM25
GTCCAGCGCGGCCGTCAGTTCGACACCACCGGCAATGCGGCGGTTGCCAATGATCGCGGCATCGGCGCCCAGCTCATCACGGACCAGTTTCATGGCCTGACGCATATCGGCGGCGAAAAATCGCTTAACTTGCATTATCCACTACCTCAGCCGTTAGGGCCCACGGTGGCAACGATGGTGACTTGCTTGTTGTCCGGTATTTCCTGATACGCCAGCACATGCAAATTCGGTACAGCCAGGCGACCGAAACGCGACAGCATGGCGCGGATCGGGCCGGCCACCAGCAGGATGGCCGGCTGGCCCTGCATTTCCTGGCGCTGAGCCGCCTCGATCAGCGAACGTTGCAGCTTCTCGGCCATGCTAGGTTCCAGAAGAACACCATCTTCCTGACCCTGCCCGGCCCTTTGCAGACTATTGAGCAAAATCTGTTCCAACCTTGGCTCCAGGGTAATCACTGGCAGCTCAGACTCAACGCCGACAATGCTTTGCACGATGGCGCGACACAATCCGACGCGCACCATCGCCACCAGCGCGGCGGTATCTTGACTCTTGCCGGCATTGTTCGCGATCGCTTCGGCAATGCTGCGGATATCGCGCACCGGTACCTGCTCCGACAGCAGGGCCTGCAGCACCTTCAGCAGGCCCGACAAGGAAATGACACCGGGCACCAGCTCTTCTGCAAGTTTAGGCGATGCCTTGGCCAGCACCTGCAGCAATTGCTGCACCTCTTCGTGGCCGATCAGCTCGTGGCAGTGCTTCTGCAGGATCTGGTTGAGGTGGGTAGCCACCACGGTACTGGCGTCAACCACGGTGTAGCCCAGCGACTGCGCCTGCGAGCGCTGGCCAACGTCGATCCACACCGCTTCCAGGCCGAATGCCGGGTCCCGCGCGGCAATACCGTTGAGCGTGCCGAATACCTGGCCCGGGTTGATGGCCAGTTCGCGGTCCGGGTAGATCTCGGCCTCGGCAAGGATCACCCCCATCAGGGTCAGGCGGTAGGCACTGGGCTGCAGGTCGAGGTTGTCGCGGATGTGCACCGTGGGCATCAGGAAGCCCAGGTCCTGGGACAGTTTCTTGCGCACCCCCTTGATCCGCGCCAGCAGCTGACCACCCTGGTTGCGGTCGACCAGCGGGATCAGCCGGTAACCGACCTCCAGGCCGATCATGTCGATCGGCGTGACATCGTCCCAGCCAAGCTCCTTGGTTTCCAGTGCACGTTGCGGCGAAGGCAGCAAGTCCTGCTGCTGCTGCGCCTCCTTGAGTGCCTGCAGCCTGGTCTTCTGCTGCTTCTTCCACACCAGGTAGGCGCCACCGCCCGCCAGCAGGCCAAGGCTGATGAAGGCGACGTGCGGCATGCCCGGCACCAGGCCCATGACGATCATCAGCCCGGCGGAAACCGCCAGTGCCTTGGGCGAATCGAACATCTGCCGGTTGATCAGCTTGCCCATGTCCTCGGAGCCGGAGGCACGGGTAACCATGATCGCGGCAGCGGTGGACAGCAGCAGTGAAGGCAATTGCGCCACCAAACCGTCACCAATGGTCAGCAGGGCGTACACCTTGCCAGCCTCCGTGAAACTCATGCCGTGCTGCATCATGCCGATCAATATGCCGCCGATCAGGTTGATGAACAGGATCAACAGGCCGGCGATGGCGTCCCCGCGGACGAACTTGCTGGCACCGTCCATCGAACCGTAGAACTCGGCCTCCTGGGCCACCTCGGCACGGCGGTGCTTGGCCTGGGCCTGGTCGATCAGGCCGGCGTTGAGGTCGGCGTCGATAGCCATCTGCTTGCCGGGCATGGCGTCGAGGGTGAAACGCGCGCTCACCTCCGAGATACGCCCGGCGCCCTTGGTGACCACCACGAAGTTGATAATCATGAGGATGGCGAACACCACCGCACCAACGACATAATTACCGCCGATCACCACCTCGCCAAAGGCCTGGATCACCTTGCCGGCGGCGCCATGGCCTTCCTGGCCGTGCAGCATCACCACTCGGGTGGAGGCCACGTTCAGGGCCAGGCGCAGCAGCGTGGCCACCAGCAAGATGGTGGGGAATGCGGCGAAATCGAGCGGCCGCAGGGCGTACACGCAGACCAGCAGGACAACGATCGACAGGGCGATGTTGAAGGTGAAGAACACGTCGAGCAGGAACGGCGGTATCGGCAACATCATCATTGCCAACATCACCAGCAGCAACAGCGGCACACCCAGGTTGCCCCGGCCAAGACCGGCCAGGTTGTTACGGGCGTTGCTGATTAACTGAGTGCGATCCACCGCGAGTCCTCTTGATGCAAAACTTTGACGCCCGAGGGGCGTCTGCGGCTGGCTTTGCAAGAAGCTGTCCAACTTTGCTCGGTGGGGGATTTATATTGCCTGTCCCGGCCCTGAGACAAGATCAACTGTCACGCCGCAAATCCGGCGGGATCGGCAGGTCGTCTTTCAACGGCTCCGGTCGCTTCCCTCTACCCGCCCGGTACTGGCGGATCTGGAACACATAGGCCAGCACCTGCGCCACCGCCAGGTACAACCCGGCGGGGATTTCCTGCTCGAGCTCGGTGGAGTAGTAGATCGCCCGCGCCAGCGCCGGCGACTCAAGAATCTGGATCTTGTGCTCGACAGCAATTTCGCGAATCTTCAAGGCCGTGAAATCAGCCCCCTTGGCCAGCAGCAACGGCGCCGCCCCACCCTTCTCCGGGTCATACTGCAACGCCACCGCATAATGCGTCGGGTTGGTGATGATCACATCGGCTTGCGGCACCGCGGCCATCATGCGCCGCTGCGACATCTCGCGCTGCAGCTGGCGAATGCGCTGCTTGACCTCGGGCTTGCCCTCGCTGTCCTTGTACTCGTCGCGCACTTCCTGCTTGGTCATCTTCATTTTCTTGTGCGTCTGGTACAGCTGGAACGGCACGTCCGCCGCCGCAATCAGCAACAGCCCGGTCGCCATCCACAACGCACTCCAGCCCACCACCTGCAAGCTGTGAATGATCGCCTGCTCCAGCGGCTCGTTGGCAATCGACAGCAAGGCCTGGCGGTCGTTGGTCAGCACCACCACCGCCACTATCAGGATCACGAAGAACTTGGCCAGCGCCTTGAGCAGCTCGGTCAGGCTGTTCATCGAGAACATGCGCTTGATCCCCGACAGCGGGTTCATGCGACTGAATTTAGGTTGCAGCAGGCTGCCAGAAAACAGAAAACCGCCCAACGCGATAGGCGCCACGAAGGAGATCACAAACAACAGGATCAGGATTGGCTGTACCGCCCATATCGCCATCTTGCCCGATGCCAGAAGAAACGCACCCATGGCCCGCTCGTCGACGATGATGTCGCGGGTCAGGCTGAAATTCATGCGCATCATCGCCAGCAGCGTCTCGGCCAGGTGGCCGCCGAACGCCAGCAGGCCACCGGCACCGGCCAAGGTCACTGCCACCGTGTTGAGCTCCTTGGAGCGGGCGATCTCGCCTTTCTCGCGGGCATCGCGCTTGCGCTTCTCGGTGGGGTCCTCTGTCTTGTCCTGGCCACTTTCGCTTTCTGCCATGCTCAGCGCGCCCTCGCCAGCTCACGCAGCCATTGCAGCGCTTCGCTGGCCAATGCCTGGTAGTGGGACAACACATCGGCCAGGCCGACCCAGAAGATGAACATGCCCATGACCAGGGTCAGCGGAAAACCGATGGAGAAGATGTTCAGCTGCGGCGCCGCGCGGGTCATCACGCCAAATGCGATGTTCACCACCAGCAAGGCGGCGATCACCGGCAGGATCAGCAGCAGGCCGGCGGCGAACACCCAGCCCAGGCGCCCGGCCAGCTCCCAGAAGTGGTTGACCACCAGCGCATTGCCCACCGGCAAAGTAGTGAAGCTTTCGGTCAGTACCTCGAACACGACCAGGTGGCCGTTCATCAACAGGAACAGCACGCTCACCAGCATGGTCATGAACTGGCTGATGACCGCCACGTTGACGCCGTTGGCAGGGTCGACCATCGAGGCGAAGGCCATGCCCATCTGGATGGCAACGACCTGACCCGCGATCACGAACGCCTGAAACAGCAGCTGCAGCGAAAAACCGAGCAGCGCACCAACAATCACCTGCTCAGCGCACAGCAACATCCCGCGCAGGCTCAGCGGGTCGAATTCAGGCAGTGGCGGCAGCGCCGGCACGATCACCACGGTGATGGCCACCGCCACGTACAGGCGCACCCGCGCCGGCAACATGCGGGTGCCAAAGATCGGCATGGTCATCAGCACCGCCGTCACCCGGAATAACGGCAGGATGAACGTGGCGACCCAGGTGCCGATCTGCGCGTCTGTCAGCTCCAGCATCGCCGCGTCAACCGATCAGCTGCGGGATGTTGGTGTACAGGTTGGTGATGTACTCCATGAACTTCTGCACCAGCCAGGGCCCGGCGACGATCAACGTGACCAGC
>NZ_JABMCW010000403.1:0-4384 GCF_013179705.1 Pseudomonas sp. CM25
CGATCTATCCACTTTCTTCGGCATCGAATGCACCATAAGAGTGCACACAGGACAATGCGTGACAACCGCCAATGCGTTGCAGGTCCAGGCTTACCACACCACCGACGTTACCGAGCAAGTGCGGGCCACCCCTGGCTGGCAGCAACAGTACCGGCAGATGTCGCCGGGGCATTTCAGCGGCGAGCTGCGTTGCCTGGGGCTTGAGGGCGTGGAGGTGTACGAAGAAAGGCTGAATACTCGCGTCGAGCAGTTTTTTCGCGCGCCGAGCGGCTCACTGGCGTTCTGTTTCGACCGCAGCGAAAACAGCCTGTACCTGCTGAACGAACAAAGCCGCAATATCTGGATCACCCCGGAGAACTACCAGGAAGTGGCCGTGGTATTCGACCAGGGCTTCCTGGCCGACCATGGGCTGGACCCGCAGCGCCTGGAAGGGTTGTTCATGGTACCGCTGGGCAGCGGGCAGAATGCGCTGTTCGGCAGCTGGTTGAGTGCCACGCTGACCCGCCTCAGCCAGGCCGATTGCCCGCTGCAGGGGCAGGCCTTGGCAGAGCAACTGCTGGAGGACTGCCTGTTCATCCTCGACAACGCCTGCCAGCGCTTGCAGGGCGTGGCGCTGGGGCGACGTGACGAAGAACGGGCGATCATGCACCGGGTCAGTGAATGGGCCGCCGATTGCCCGGAGGAAACGCTCAACCTGGTGGAGCTGGCGGAGGTTGCCGGGGTTTCCCTGCGCCAGCTGCAGCAGGCGTTCAAGGCATTTACCGGCATGCCGCCTGCGCAATGGCTGCGATTGCGCAGGCTCAACGGTGCGCGGCGGGATTTGTTGCGCGGTGGGGACGTGACCGTAGCCGAGGTGGCGATGCGCTGGTCTTTTTGGCATTTGGGAAGGTTTTCAGAGAGTTACCGGCAGTTGTTCAAGGAGTTTCCGAACGAGACGTTGAAGCGCGGCAGGGGTTGAACCGGGTGCCAGTGCCACCTGCCTCTGCGCGTTACATTCAGGAGCGGTTTCACCCGCGAAGAGGCCGCCCCGGGCAACACTGAGACCAGCATTGCACCGCGAAAATTGCTATGGTGCCGTCCTGTTTCCACCCGAGGTGCCGATGTTCTACCTGCCTTTGCCCAGCGACCAGGCCGACCGCCTCGCCAGCGAACCCACCACTGACTTTTTCACCACCGCCAGCGTCCTGGACGCTGCCGCCGTGCTGTTCGTGCAAAACCTGCCGCGCCAGCCCGCCACCGCCTCGGCAGATGCGCAAGAGCGTCGTTTCGCCGAAATCGTGCGCATCGCCAATGAAGTCGAAAGCGCGGCACCCGGGCGCTTCCAGGGGCAGGTGGCGCAGCACTTCGATCACGAAGCCTTGGCCATGGGCCTGGGCATGCTGGGCGAAAACGGTCTCGCCTTGCTGTCCCCCGAGGTGCAGTACAAGGCTGAAGAGTTGCTGGATGCCGAGGGCCAGTGGAATTTCCAGTTCGCTGACCTGTACCGCCAACGCGCCACACCGCTGCACCCTGTGTCCCTGCCGGCCTTGGCCAGTGACCTGAGACTCAGCGACCAGCAGAATCGATTGTTACGCGAATTTCTCAGTGGTATCGACGAGTCGGTGGCAGTGCAGGGCTTCGCCGGCACTGGCAAGACCTTCCTGATCCACCAGTTCGCCCGCCTGCTCGACCCGCAGCGCACGTTGCTGCTGGCCCTTACCGAGGGCCAGTTGCGGGCGTTGCAGGCGCGGGTCAAGGACGCCACAGCGTACACCGCGCTTACCTTCGGCCAGCTGGCGGACGAGCTGCTGAACCGTGACCTCACCAACAATGGCTGGCGCCTGCGTGACCCTTACCGCACCAAGCGCTCGTGGCGCCCGCAGGACGCGCAGGTGGCGCAATGGCTGGCGATTCCTGATATCGGGCCACTGGCCGCTCGCGATGTGGTTGGCTTGTGCATCCGCGCCGTGCGCACGTTCTGCCACAGTGCTGACACCCAGTTGCAGTTGCACCACCTGCCATGGGCCGGGCCGGGCACGCACCCACTGGACCAGGAAGTGCTGCTGGAGAAGGCGCGGCAGTACTGGCAGGAGCTGATTCGCCCGTCGGCGCGGGAAATCCAGCTGCCGGTGCGCGATTATCATCGGGTCAAGCTGCTTGCACTGACGGGCTATGTGATCGACAGCCGCTACAGCCATGTCATCGTCGACGAGGCCCACGAGCTGTCGGCACCGATGCTTGCCGTGCTCGACCGCAGCCCGCAGTCGATCATCGCCCTGGGCGACGAGTTGCAGAACCTTAATGGCCTCAGCGCGCACCATGGCAGTTTCATCCGGCAACGCTGCATCGACCACTCACTGCGTGCCGGCCCGGCGATGGACAATGTGCTGAACCCACTGATTCAGGCACATCCGGCGGCGATCCAGGCGGCATTCAGTGGCAGCGCCGAGCATTACACCCGGGTCAGTTTCTTCGACACGGTGACGGTGCCGGAGCAGCCCACGGCGCTGATTGTCGATGACGAATGGGGTTTGTTTGGCTGGTTTCAGCGCCTGACTCACCAAGGCGTGCCGTTCGTGTTGCTGCAAAGCGCCCGCAAGGACTTCGAACTGTTCGTCGAGGACTGCATCGAGCTGTACCGGCATGGCACGCGGCCGCGCCATCCGATGCTGTTTCGTTATGCCAGCTGGCAGGCGCTGGAGCAGGACAAAGGCGATGACAAGGCGTTCGTTGCCGTGGCCACCATGCTGCGCAAGGGCTATACGCCGGAGCACTTTGCCAAGGCCAAGAGCCGCTACCGCTGGGACAAGGCGCCCAAGCTGTTCCTGGGGCGGGTACGGGATGTGAAAAACATGGAGTTTTCCCGGGTGATGGTGTCGCCAGAGCTGATGGTGCCGCCGCAGGTGGCGGGCAACCGCAATGAGCGGGCGCGGATGCTGGCGGGCTTGTATACCGCCTGTTCGCGGGCGCGGCATGAGCTGATCGTGCCGGGGGGGATGCTGGACTGGGTCAAGGACCAGGTTCGGGATTGAGGTCCTGAGGGCCTCGCAGCTTCACATAACTTACTGATTCAGCAGGGTACGCGGAGCGCCCAGCATCAGTGCCCTGTAGGAGCGGCCTTGTGCCGCGATGGGCCGCAAAGCGGCCCCAGGCCTAGAATCAGTTACGATCCAGCCACACCGTCTGGGCATTGGTGAACTCACGCACACCAAAGTGCGACAGCTCCCGCCCGAACCCGCTCTTCTTCACACCGCCAAACGCCACGCGGGGGTCGGAAGCGCAGTAGCCGTTGATGAACACGCCACCGGTATCCAGCGCTGCCGTCATGCGCTCGGCCAGTGCATAGTCGGCGGTGTAGATGGTCGAAGCCAGGCCGAACTCGCTGTCGTTGGCCAGCTCCACGGCATGCTCGGCATCCCGCGCGGTGATGATCGCCGCCACCGGCCCGAACAGCTCCTGCTTGAATGCTGTCATTTCTGGGGTGACGTTGGCGAACACGGTCGGTGCATAGAAGTTGGCCACGCCTTCGACCTTGCTGCCACCCAACAGCAGGGTGGCGCCTTCGGCTAGGGTCGCCTGAACCTGGCCATCCAGCTCGTCGCGCAGGTCATAGCGGGCCATCGGGCCGATGTACGTGTCGTCTTCCAGCGGGTTACCCAGTTTCAGCTGGCGCGTGGCTTCTACGAACTTGCGCGTGAATTCATCGACGATGCTTTCTTCGACGATCAGGCGTTTGGCCGCAGCGCAGACCTGGCCGGTGTTCTGGTAACGGCCAATGACTGCCGCCTGCACGGCAGCATCCAGGTCAGCGTCAGCCAGCACGATGAACGGGTCGGAACCTCCCAGCTCGAGCACGCACTTCTTCAGCGCGGCACCGGCTTGGGCGCCAATCGCCATGCCGGCGCGCACGCTGCCGGTCAGGGTCACGGCGGCGATGCGCGGGTCGTTGATGGCGCGGGTGACGCCGTCCGGGGTCACGTTCAGCACCTCGAACACGCCTTCCGGCAGGCCGGCATCCTTGAACAGCTCGCCCATCAGGTAAGCGCTGCCCATCACGTTCGGTGCGTGCTTGAGCACGTAGGTGTTGCCGGCCAGGATCGCCGGCACAGCGCCGCGCAATACCTGCCAGACCGGGAAGTTCCACGGCATCACGGCAAGGATCGGGCCCAGCGGGCGGTATTCGATGCGGGCTTTTTCAACCTGGGTCGGCTCGGCGGCGAGCATGGCCGGGCCATGTTCGGCGTACCAGCGGCACAGGCCGACGCATTTGCTGACTTCGCCACGGGCCTGGGCGACGGGCTTGCCGATTTCGCGGCTGATCATTTGCGCGAACGCTTCGGCCTTGGCTTCGAGAGTGCTGGCCAGGGCCAGCAAGTACTCGCTGCGCTGACCCAGCGACACCTGG
>NZ_JABMCW010000404.1:0-4331 GCF_013179705.1 Pseudomonas sp. CM25
AGCAGGGTCGACTTGCCTGAGCCCGACGCACCGACGATGGCCAGGCTGTCGCCCTGGGCCAGGTCGAGCGAGAGCGCATGAAGGATGGTCAGGTCACCTTCCGCGCTGGGGACCACTTTGCTAAGGTGCTGCGCAACGAGAATGCTGGGGCCCATGGAGAATCCGATGCGAGTGTGGTGGTTGAGTGCCGGTCTGGCCTTGTATTGCCTGGCCCAGAGCGCGGTGGCGGGAACACTGCTGGTTGTGGGCGATAGTATCAGCGCCGGTTTTGGCCTGGATACCCGCCAGGGCTGGGTCTCTCTGTTGCAGACCCGGCTGCGCGATGAAGGTTTCGATGAAAAAGTGGTCAATGCCTCGATCAGCGGCGACACCAGCGCAGGTGGCCAGGCGCGGTTGCCGGCGCTGCTTGCAGCGCATAAACCAAGCCTGGTAGTGCTGGAACTGGGCGGCAACGATGGGCTGCGCGGGCAGCCGCCCGCGCAATTGCAACAAAATCTTGCCTCGATGATTGAAAGCGCGCGCCAGGCCGGCGCCAAGGTAGTGTTGCTGGGCATGCGCCTGCCGCCCAATTACGGGGTGCGCTATACCACGGCGTTTGCCAAGGTGTATGAGCAGCTGGCAGCGGACAAGCAGGTGCCCCTGGTGCCGTTTTTCCTGGAAGGCGTGGGCGGCGTGCCGGAATTGATGCAGGCCGATGGTATCCATCCGGCCCAGGGTGCCCAGCAGCGCTTGCTGGAAAATGCCTGGCCGGCGATAAAACCCTTGCTGTGACGCTTTTAACGAGGGCGGCTTTCGGATAATGTTGCGCCCCCCGTTTCGAGTGCCCCCGATGCCGCGCCCTGCCTGGTCCCTGTTTGCCTACCAACTGATCGAGCCCGACGAGCAGCTCGACCTGTTCGCCTGCCAGGAAATCCGCGTTCACCTGGTGGCCCGTCAGCTTGAGCTGGGTGTGCCTGTCGACCGTACCTTGTGCGGTGGCCTGCTGCCAGCGCAGCCGCGCTGGTCGGGGGTGTCACGCTCGATCTATCGCGATGGCCGCCTGTGTGACCTGTGCCGTGCCATCCTCGATGCTCAACGACGCGGCATGCGCCCGGTCTGGCCAGAGCTGCACGGCAACTGAACGACAGGCACCTTTCATCATCTGAAACGCTTGCAATGCGCCAATGCCTCCCGCTTGCATCGGTGCGGGTGTACAATCGATCCTCTTGACCCACCTTTCGAAGGATTTACCGGATGTTGCCGCGCTTTCCTGCCGTCACCCGTAGCCTGTCCCTGGCCGCTCTGCTGGTAGCGGGCCCCGCTGCTGCGCTGGAGCTGCCACTGCCACCGCCCGGTGAAGACATCGTCGGCCAGGTGCAGGTGATCAAGGCGAAGTACGAAGATACCTTCGCCGACATCGGCACTGCCAACGACCTTGGCTACCTGGAAATGATCGCCGCCAACCCTGGGGTCGACCCCTGGCTGCCAGGCGCGGGCACCGAAATCATCCTGCCGACCCGCTACGTCCTGCCTCCGGGGCCACGTGAAGGCGTGGTCATCAACCTGGCCGAGTACCGCCTGTACTACTACCCGAAAGGGCAGAGCGTGGTGCATACCTTCCCGCTGGGCATTGGGCGCGAGGGTTGGGGTTCGCCGATCGCCAATACCAAGATTACCGCGAAGACCCCGAACCCTACCTGGACGCCGCCTGCGTCGATCCGTGCCGAGCACGCCGCAGAGGGTGACATCCTGCCGACCGTGGTGCCGGCCGGCCCGGACAACCCGCTGGGGCCGTTCAAGTTCACCCTGGGCGTGCCGGGCTACCTGATCCATGGCTCGAACAAGAAGTTCGGCATTGGCATGCGTACCAGCCACGGTTGCTTCCGCATGCTCAACAACAACGTGCTGGAACTGTCGAAGATGGTGCCGGTCGGTACGCCGGTGCGCATCATCAACGAGCCGTACAAGTTCGGCATCAGCGCTGGCAAGGTCTATCTGGAAGCGCACACGCCGCTGGATGACCAGGGCAACCCGTCGGTGGTCGACAAGCACACCGCTGTTATCAACGCCTTGCTCAAGCGCGAAGACCTGGCCAATAACCTGCGCATGAACTGGGACATGGTGCGTGACGTGGTGGCTGCAGAAGACGGCATGCCAGTCGAGATTGCCGTGCCGGTGGAAAACCAGGGTGGCGCGCCGATGGTTTCGAGCATCCCGGCAGAACTGCAGTAAGGTTTTTTGCGACACATCCGGGCCTGCCTTAGTGCAGGCCTTTTCGTATCTGGCCGGTGCATCCGGGTGTTGCGCAGGCAATAAAAAAGCCGACCCACAAGTGGGTCGGCTTCATAACAATCCGTGAGGATTATTACTTGCGGCTGGCTTTGTCCAGCATACGCAGAGCGCGCTCGTTGGCTTCGTCAGCGGTCTGCTGAGCCTTCTGAGCGGCAGCCAGTGCGTCGTCAGCCTTACGGTAGGCTTCGTCTGCACGAGCTTGAGCGCGAGCTGCTGCGTCTTCAGTCGCAGTCAGACGAGCTTCGGTTTCTTTGGATACGCTGCTGCAACCGGTAGCCAGAACTGCGGCCAGAGCCAGAGCAGAGAATTTCAGAACGTTGTTCATCGTGTTCCCCTTCAAGGACTTTCTATTAAATAGCCATCTCTCGGAAAAGAGAAACTGGCCGGCGTACATAGTACCCATTACTTGTAGTAAGTAAACTGACTCAGCGCAAGAACTGCAAAAAAAATGTTGCTTGACGTCGCGCCGACAAGATTTGCTACTCCGCTGTGAAAAAATCGTGCAGGGTTCGCAAGCGCTTGTAGTACAGAAACTTTTTTGTTGAACTAAGGGTGACTTTAACTGTCCTTCAGCGTCTTAAGCCCTACAACATCCGGCGGCTGTTGCGCGCGCAGGGAAGATCAGTGCTGATGGCGTTTTCGCCATTTTTAAGCGCTGCCACCTTGAGCAATCACGCTTGCGGCGCCTACTATCTTGTCAGTGCCGCAGATCCGAACCATTGCAATCGTTGAGTGGTCGAAGGGGCAACAGGTGGCGTAGAGGATTCTGTGCCGGATAAATCACCATCGGTTAAGGTATGGGTCTGCCGAGAAGACCTGCGAGGAGTAGTGATGAGCGAAGCGCTGACCATCCACCATGACCAGGCCGGTCATCAGTTCGAGACCACCGTGGACGGTCATCGTGCCTATCTGACGTATATGGATCTGGGCAAGCAGACGCTGGATATCTATCGCACCTTCGTGCCCAATGCCTTGCGCGGCCGCGGAATCGCTGCCGCATTGACCGAGCGGGCGCTGGAATACGCCGAGCAGATGGGTTACACGGTGATCCCGTCATGCTCCTATGTAGAGCGCTACATGGAGCGCCAGCAGCGGCATTCGAGCAAGGCTTGAATCGGTAATTCCGGATTTGAAATAAAAAGCGGGGCCGCGTTGCGGCCCCGCTTTTTATTCAGCCGCGTTTACGCTGCGGCAGCACATCCTTGAGCTTGGCATGCATGCTGCGCAGGGTCTTTTCGGTCGCGGACCAGTCGATGCACGAGTCGGTGATGGAAACACCGTACTGCAGTTCGTTCAAGTCTTTCGGAATCGACTGGCAGCCCCAGTTCAGGTGGCTCTCGACCATCAGGCCGATGATCGACTGGTTGCCTTCGAGGATCTGGTTGGCAACGTTCTCCATCACCAGTGGTTGCAACGCCGGATCCTTGTTGGAGTTGGCGTGGCTGCAATCGACCATGATGTTGGCCTTGATTTTGGCCTTGGCCAGGTCCTGTTCGCACAGGGCGACGCTGACCGAGTCGTAGTTCGGCTTGCCGTTACCGCCGCGCAATACCACGTGGCCGTACGGGTTGCCTTTGGTGGTGACGATCGACACGCCGCCTTCCTGGTTGATACCCAGGAAGCGGTGCGGTTTGGAAACCGACTGCAGGGCGTTGATGGCAACGGTCAGGCCGCCGTCGGTGCCGTTCTTGAAGCCGACCGCCGAGGACAGGCCCGAGGCCATCTCGCGGTGGGTTTGCGATTCGGTGGTGCGGGCGCCGATCGCCGACCAACTGATCAGGTCTTGCAGGTATTGCGGGGAAATCGGGTCGAGCGCCTCGGTGGCGGTCGGCAGGCCCATCTCGGCCAGGTCCAGCAGCAGCTGGCGACCAATGTGCAGGCCATCCTGGATCTTGAAGGAGTCATCCAGGTACGGGTCGTTGATCAGGCCTTTCCAGCCAACGGTGGTGCGCGGCTTTTCAAAATACACACGCATGACCAGGTACAGCGTATCGGACACTTCTGCGGCCAGCACCTTCAGGCGCTCGGCGTATTCGTGGGCAGCCTTGATGTCGTGGATG
>NZ_JABMCW010000405.1:0-4327 GCF_013179705.1 Pseudomonas sp. CM25
CTTGCCAATCGGTGTTTGCGCCACCACCACCTGGGCGCCATGGGCGTAATCATCCGACTCGCGGTAGCGGCCACGGTTGTCGGTAACGTCCACGTCGAACAGGTGCAACTTGTCATACCGTGCCACTACCTCACCGTGTTCGTCGATCAGCAGCGAGCAGGCATGGGCCTTGGCCTCGGGCTGGCCGACCGGTGGCAATGGCAAGGTGCCGGCGACAATCCATAACCTGAGGTCGCGAGCAGTGCGTTTCAACCATGGCAGGATCGGCCCGTCACCCATTGCTTCGGCGCGGCCTATGGCGGCGGCGTCCTTGCGGCCCATGGCGGCGAAGTTTTCCGGCAGCACCGCCAGCCGCGCCCCTCCGAGCGCGGCCTGCTCCAGCAGGGCAGCGGCGCGCTGCAGGTTGGCCAGCACATCGTCCTGGCTGACCATCTGGATTACCGCTGCCTTCATGGGCACTCCTAGCGGGATTTCTCGAAAGGTTTCATAAAGGTGATTCTAGGCTCTTTCCACGGGCCTTCGACACGGTAATTCACGCTGGCAAAGCGCGATACACGGTCACCGATCAGCCGGTCGACCAGGAACAACGCCCCGCCGATGGCCGGGGCACCGACAATCAGCGCGGCCAGCGGCAGGTTGTTGGTCACCGGCAGGCTCACCTGCAGGTTGGCGGCGACCCGGTCACGCACCATGTCCAGGGTGCCTTCGAGTTCGAAACTGCTCGAAGGGCCGGTCATGGTGATCGGCTCGCGGGTCACGTAGACGCCATTGCTGGCCACCAGCAGGCCCTTGACCCGGTCATAGGCCAGGCCTTTGTCGAACAGGTCGGAGAAGTCCAGGCGCAGGCGCCGGCCAATCGAGTTGAAGTTGAGCAGGCCGAACACCCGCAAGGCCTGGGCACTGCCTTCTACCTCGACGAACTGGCCACTGCGCAGTGCCGCGTCCATGCTCCCGGAGAAGCGCTTGAGGCCCACCGCAGCAGGCGAACCCGGCCACCGGCCATCCACATCCAGGCGGAAGTCACGGCTGGTCACGGTCGGCGCAAAGCCCCAGGCCTTGAGCACGTCTGCCAGGTTCTTGCCGTCCAGGCGCCCTTTGTACCAGCTGCTGGTATCGCCCACCTGGCCTTCCCAGCCACCACCGCCATCAATGCGCAGGCCCTTGAAGTCGAGATCGATATCGCTGGCAGTGACACCCCGGGTGGTCGGCCGCAGTTTGACCGACGCGCTGCCGAACAGGTCATCACCGCGGTACAGCTTGTCGATGCTCAAATCCAGTGCCGGCACCTTGCGCGGGTCGAAACTGGCCAGTGGATCCGGGCCGTCCTCGGCCTGCTTTTCAGCAGGCGTGGCGGCAGGCAGGCGCAAGGTCTGCATGCGCACGACCATGGGCGCGCCCTTGGCATCGGGCACCCGGGCATTGCCGATGACTTCCTTGCTGTCGAGCCGCAGGTCCCAGGCCGAGCCGCCACGGGCCAGGCGCACCACGGCCTGGTTCAGGTCCATGCCAAAGGCTTTCAGCTGGCCGATGCTCAGGTCGACGCTTTGCAGGTTCTGCCGTGCACTGCCGCCCGGGTCATCGCCGGCCAGGCGCGCCGCCTGTTCCTGCCAGGGCGCCAGGTCCAGCGCGTCCAGGTGCCCGCGTACACGCAGGCCTTGCCCGGCCGGCACCTGGGCGTCACCGGTACCCAGCAACAGTTCGCCACGGCCCTGGGCCAGCTTGTCTGATGGCGCGGCGTAGGCGAAGCGGGCCAGGTCGGCGTAGGCGCCATCGAAGCGCCGCTCCGGCCCCTGCAGGCTCATGCTGAAACGGCTGTCACGGGTATCCGCTGCGGCCTTGCCGAACGGCGCAGGCAAGTCGATGGCCAGGCCCTTGAGGCTAGAGTTGACGCTCAGCCGGTTGTCGCGGCTGCCCAGGCTCAGCTGCAGCTGATAGGGCAGGTCGCCGGACGCTGGCAGGGCCTGGTTGAACTGCAGCCATTCGGTGAGTGCCTTGAGCGACACCTGGCCATTGGCGTCAATGCGCGTCTGCATTTGCCCGTCCTGCCCCTCGGCCGTGATTTGCGCCGTCACAGGCTTGCCGAACGCCTGCAGACTGATCCCCTTGCCACTCAGGCCCTTGTCGAAATCGAACTTGAAGTCACCCTTCAGGCGGCTCAACTCAAGAGTTGGCGGCGCCACCTTGAGGCGCGCATCTGCGGTGGCGAAATCCACCTGCACCTTGGGTCGCTGCCCGTGGGCCAGAGGGATATCGAGCTTGACCTTGCCCTTGAGCGGCCCCTCGCCCTCCCAGCCGGCAAAGATCTCGCCGGTGCCGATGGGCGCCTCCTTGAGAATCTTCAGGCCATCGCCCAGGCTGCCGTCGAAGTTGCCATCCAGGTACAGGTGGCTGTGCTGGTCACCCTCGGCGTGGGGGATGTCGACATTGACGTCGCTGACCTTGGTGTCCAGCAGCACGCCACGCTGGGCCTTGACGCGCACACCGCTGTCCTCGATGAACACGTCGCCATCCACATGCTGCACCTGCGGCCAGCCCGGCTGGAAGTCCAGGGCCGCGTCGCGCACCTTGAAGAACAGGCTGATGCTGCGGGCTTCCGGCGTGGCGCCATGGTTCAGCGAGCCCTGGTACTGGAAGTAGCCTTCGTCCACCGTGCCTTTGACGATGGCGCTGCGCAGCCATTCGTCCAGGGCCGGGCTGAGTACTTCGGGCAGGTACTTGGCGGTGTAGCGGCCATCGCCCTCGGTGAGGCCGACGCGCAGGTCCATGTAGTCTTCGCGACCCTCCTCGAACAGCAGGCGGATCAAGAAGTCACCGGCAATCTTGCCCTCCTCGCCCAGCACCTTGAGGTAGGGCGCGACCAGGGTGAAGCCGTCCTTGTCGAGGGCATAGGTCAGCTGCGCATTGGCCTTCAGGTAGTGCCAGGGTTTGGCGAAGATCGGGTACAAGTGCAGCATGAACGCATCGGTGTCCAGGCGCAGCTCGCCATGGCCCAGGTCGCCGCTGATGCTGCCGCTGACGTTCCCCGCCGCCGGGGCCCCGTGATAGGCGTCGAAACCGACCGCCTCCAGGTTGGTTTCGAACTGCAGCCGCTGGTCACCTTCAGCCTTGGGCCGCGCCTCCAGGCGCACATTGCGCAAGGCCCCGGTCACGTTCAGGCCATCGACGACTGCCATGACCTTGTCCGGCAAGGGCGCCAGGGCATTGATCAACGGGGTCAAGGGGGTAAGGTCGAGCCGGTCGGCTTGCACTCGCCAGCTTTCATCGGCTGCATTCTCGCCAGCGCGCTGCTGCAAATGCAGGTGCGACTCCCAGCGAGTCTTGCCGATATCCATGGCCAGCGAGTCGACCACTACGTCGAAGCCCTGATCCTCGCGCTGGAACCACGCCCCCAGGGCCAGATTGGCGAGCTTGGCAGGCTTGCGCCCGGCATAGGCACCCTGCAGCTCGGGTGCATTGAGCCGCACCACGGCACGTTGCAATTGCTCATTGCCCCAGTCGACCCAGATTTCGCCGCCGGCGTGCAGGGCGTTGGCCTGCCACTGCCCCAGCAGGCTGGGTGGCAACCAGCGTGCCCAGTCACTTTGCGGCAGGCTCAGGTAGGCTTCGACCTGGGCCTCACGCCACGCCTCGGCCGACGCACGGCTGCGCAGGTTCAGCGCCAGCGGCTGACCATCGGGCAATGTCGCACGCAGGTCCAGTGCCTGGCGCGAGGCGCCGGCCTGCAGGCCGGCGCTGACATAGGTAAGGGTCAGCGGATCGCGCTGCCAAGGGTGCAGGGTGACCTGGCTGTCGAACACATCGATGCGCCCCAGCTGGCGCATGCGCTGCAACAACTGGGCAGGGTCGAGCGGCGCGTCATCCTGCTTCGGCAGCCCTTCGAGCTGCCAGGCGCCCTGCTCGTTTTCGCGCAGGATCAGCTGCAGGCCGCCCAGCTGGATGCGCGCCAGGCGCACTTCGCGGGCAGTGAGGCTGGCCCACACGTCGGGCACCAGCATGACATCGTCCAGACGTAGCGCCGTGGCGCCCTCGCCCAATTGCAGGTCGCGCACCCGCAGCACCGGCGCCAGCCCACTCCAGTGCCCCTCCAGGGCACCGACATGCACTGGCAGGCCCAGTGCCTGCCCAGCCTTGCTTTCCACATCGGCGCGGTACTCGGCCACCAGTGGCACCAGTTCGCGGCCGAGGCTGACATACAGCGCCACCAATACCGCCAGCAGGGCGCAAATACCCAGCCCCCAGCGGGTCAAGGCGACAAGAACGCGGGTCAGACGTCCCATGGCCATGGCCCTCCAAGTCGTATATCCATGATGGCCCGCGGTGCCGGTTT
>NZ_JABMCW010000406.1:0-4320 GCF_013179705.1 Pseudomonas sp. CM25
GCAAGCCCAGCAAAATGCCGGGTGCGCCAATCAACAGGAACGCGTAGCGCCAGCCATGCTGCTGGGCAATCCAGCCGCCCAGGCCCAGGCCGACAATCGCGCCCAGGCTGGAACCGAGCATCAGCACCGCCAAGGCAGTGGAGCGGCGGTGCGCCGGGTACAGGTCGGACACCATCGCCACCGAAGGCGCAGTGCCGCCGGCCTCGCCGATGGCAACCCCGATCCGCGCCAGGACCAGGGTGAAAAAGCTGCCGGCCATGCCGCAGAGCATGGTCATCAGGCTCCAGGCCATGCAGCTGAAGGCAATCACCGGTTTGCGCCCGATGCGGTCTGACAGGCGCCCCAGCGGCAGGCCGAACACCGTGTAGAACACTGCAAAGGTCACACCCGATAGCAAGCCGATGCCAGTATCGGAAATGCCGAACTCCTGCTTCACCGGCTCGATCAGGATCGCCATCAGCTGGCGGTCGATGTAGTTGAAGACGTAGATGCCGGCCAGCACCAGCAGGGCGTAGTGGGTACGCCAGGTCACAGGGGGGGATGGGTTCACTGTTCAGGCTCCGCTTCTTGTTTTGGGTGCGCACGATCCTCGGCGCATTGCGCATGGTTTTCATCGTCTGTTCAGACCAGTTCAGGCACCTGTCACCAGGCTTGCCGACGGCCGCAGGCGCGGCGCAGAAAACGGCCTCGGGCGCCGCACCGAAAATAGTCTCGACGGACGATGTTTCGCACCCGCCCACGGTGAATCATTCAGCCCATATCCGGTGAATTGCGTTGCCGGCAAGCCGGAAACAAGAATACGTAAAGGAGCTGAAATGGACATCTTGTTCGAGCCTGTGCGCCTGGGCGAACTGCAACTGGCCAACCGCATCGTGATGGCCCCGATGACCCGCAGTCGCGCCGATGCTCGCGCAGTGCCGGGCAGCGATATGGTCGAGTACTACCGCCAGCGCGCCAGTGCCGGACTGATCGTTGCCGAAGGCACCGCGCCTTCTGCCAGCGGCCTTGGTTATTGCCGCACCCCGGCGATCTACAACCGCGAGCAGATCAGCGCCTGGCAACAGGTTACCCGCGCCGTGCACGAACAAGGCGGGCGCATCGTGCTGCAATTGATGCACGTGGGGCGCGCTGCCAGCCATTACAACAAACCCCAGGGTGCGCCAACCGTAGCCCCATCATCGCTGCCGGCGCGTGTCCAGCTGTTCAGCGATAGCGCAGGGATGGTCGATGCCGATGTGCCCCAGGCGTTGTCGCTGGCGGCTATCGCCGAGGTCATCGGCGACTTCCGCCAGGCGGCGCTGAATGCCCGCGAAGCGGGGTTCGACGGGGTCGAGCTGCACTGCACCAGTGGCTACCTGCCGATGCAGTTCATGGCTTCGGGCAGCAACCAGCGTACCGATGCGTATGGCGGGCCGGTGCAGCAACGGGTGCGCTTTGCCAAGGAAGTGCTCGAAGCCATGGCCGCGGCCATCGGCGCCGGCCGGGTCGGCCTGCGGCTGTGCCCCGGCAACCCTTACAACGACATCGACGACCGCGAACCTGAACACACCGCTACGGCCCTGTGCCAGGCGGTGGCACCACTGGGGCTGGCCTACCTGCACATCATGCGCTCGCCCGTGCCCGGGCTGGATGCCTTTGCCCTGGCGCGCGCGCATGGCCCCCAGGGGCTGATCCTCAACGACGGCTTCGACGCAGCTTCCGCCCGCACGGCGCTGGCAGCGGGCGAGGGCACGGCGGTGTCGTTCGGCCGCCTCTTCATCGGCAACCCTGACCTGGTCGAACGCCTGCGCCACGGCAGGCCGCTGGCCGGCTTCGACCGCAAGACCCTGTATACCCCCGGTGCCCGCGGCTACAGCGACTACCCAACCTGGCAGCAGCACCTGGAGGTGACGCAATGAACCTGCCGCACAGCCTGAGCAGCCTGGCGCCTGTCAGCCGCGAGCACACCCAGGCGCTGCTCGACCTGCGCGCCGAGGCCAGTGCGCAAATCAAGCCGCGTGACCTGTACACCCTCGCCGACCGCCTGGAGGCCCAGGCCATCCGCCACGGCGAGCGGCCATTCCTGATCGCGGGCGACCAGGTGCTGAGCTACGCCGAAGTCGACAGCCAGGCCAACCAGATGGCCCACCGCGCACGTGCTGCCGGCCTGCAGGCTGGTGACGTGTGCGCAATCATGATGGAAAACCGCCCGGCGTTCTTCACCTGCTGGTTCGGCCTGGTCAAACTTGGCGTGGTGGTGGCGTTCATCAACACCCAAGTGGCCGGCAAACCCTTGCTGCATGCCCTGCAGACGACCGCGGCCAAGGCGCTGGTGGTGGGCGAAGAATGCCTGGGCAACCTGCAGGCCACCGACGGGTTGCCCGCGCTGCCATTGTGGATGGTGACCGATGCCGAAACCCCATGGCCCGGTGAACTGCCCGAAGGGGTCGACCGCACCTTCGCCACCGGGCTTGCCAGTGCGCCGCGTACCCCGTTGCCCGCAGCACTGCGCGCCGGTATCGAAGCCCAGGCGCCGACGCTGCTGATCTTCACCTCGGGCACCACTGGCCTGCCCAAGGCCGCGCGCTACAGCCATATGCGCTGGCTGTCGTCGGGCGATGTGATGCAGGTGACCCTGGAGGCCGGCGTCGACGATGTGTTCTATTGCTGCCTGCCGCTGTACCACGGCGCCGCCGCCACGTCGGTGACGTCCACCGCACTGCGCGCCGGGGCCAGCATTGTCGTGCGGCGCAAGTTCAGCGTGCGCGAATTCTGGAGCGACGTTGCTCGCCATCGCATCAGCGTGTTCCAGTACATCGGCGAAATCTGCCGCTATCTGCTCAACCGGCCGCCGCAGGCCGGGGAGCGTGAGCACAGCCTGCGTTGCATGCTCGGTGCCGGCTTGGCGGGCGAAACCTGGCAGCGCTGGGTGGAGCGGTTCGGGCCGATCCAGGTGTTCGAAGGGTGGGGGGCGACTGAAGCCAACACCAACCTGATCAATGTAGACAACTACCTCGGCTCGTGCGGCCGGGTTCCGGACTGGAGCCGTACCAACCTGCGCCTGGTGCGCTTCGACGTCGAGAACGACTGCCACCCGCGCGATGAACACGGTTTCTACCAGCTGTGCGAAGTGGGCGAGGTGGGCGAGGCCATGGGGTTCATCGTCGACCACCCGGACATCGGTGGTGGCCGCTTCGAGGGCTACACCTGTGCCGCCGCCACCGAGAGCAAGATCCGCCGCAATGTGCTGCGTGAGGGCGATGCCTGGTGGAGCTCCGGTGACCTGCTGCGCCAGGACGCCGACGGCTATTGCTATTTTGTCGACCGGATCGGCGACACCTTCCGCTGGAAGAGCGAAAACGTCTCCACCCAGGAGGTGGCCGAAGCCCTGGGCGACCTGCCGGGCCTGGAGCTGATCAACGTCTATGGCGTGCAGGTGCCGCAGCACGAGGGCCGCGCCGGCATGGCCGCGGTGCTGATGCAGGCCGGCCAGGCATTCGACCCGCAGGCCTTCTACCGCCTGACCGACACCAGGCTGCCACGTTACGCCGCGCCGGTGTTTGTGCGGGTTACTGCCGCGGCAGACCTGACCAGCACCTTCAAGCTGCGCAAGGTCGACCTGCAGCGCCAGGGTTACTGCCCGGATGCCTGTACCGACCCGCTGTTCATTCGCGACGAGCGCAGCCAGACCTACCAGCCGTATTCGCCCGCGTTGCTTGCGCAGCTGGGCTTGCCTGCCTTCGTCGGTGGCCAGCATGGCTGAGCTCGACGACAACGGCCATGAGCTGCGTGGCGGCCTGCGCTACCCCTGGCCGCAGCCGCCAGCGAGCGGTCAAGCGTGCGAGGTAGCGGCGGGGGTGTGGTGGCTGCGCATGCCGCTGCCGTTTCGCCTTGACCACATCAACCTCTACCTGTTGCGCCATGACCACGGCTGGGTGGTGGTGGACACCGGCATGAACACAGCGCAAACCCAAGAGGTCTGGGCCCGGGTGTTCGAGCAGGTGTTCGCCGGCCAACCGCTGCTGGCGGTGATCTGCACCCACTACCACACCGACCATGCCGGCGTCGCCGGCTGGCTGGCCGAGCGGTTTCGCTGCCCGGTGTACATGACTGCTGCGGAATACCGCTCGCTGTATGTCGCCGTGCCAGGCGAGCAGGCGCCGGGCTGGGACTTCGTAAATTTCTATGCCAAGGCCGGTTTTGGCGACGAGCAGATCGGCGAGCTTTATCGGCTGGTGCAGAACGGCCATTTCCGGCCGCTGCATTTCAACAGCTACCGGCGCCTGCGTGAGGGTGATCGGCTGCGCATCGGCAGCCGCCAGTGGCGCGTGGTGGTCGGCC
>NZ_JABMCW010000407.1:0-4315 GCF_013179705.1 Pseudomonas sp. CM25
AGGAAGTCCAGAGCGCGGTACACCGTCGGCGGCGCGGCGCGGCGGCCATCCTGCTCGCTGAGCACGGCGAGGATGTCGTAGGCACCCAGCGGCTTGTGGCTTTGCCACACCAGCTCCAGCACCCGGCGGCGCAACGCGGTCAGGCGCAGGCCCTGGCGGGTGCACAAGGCGTCGGCTTCAGCCAGTGCGCTGTGTACGCAGTGGGAGTGATCGTGGGGACGGTTGGCCAGCGGCGTGATGGACATGGGCAGCGACGGTTCTGGATGGAGACGTTATTATGTTACCTGTTTCTGATGACTCGAGTATCCACCGTGTCCCGATTCCTAGCTCTGTTTGTCGCTTTCATCGCATTTTCAGCCCAGGCCGATGTGCGCGTGCTCACCACTATCAAGCCCCTGCAGCAAATTGCTGCTGCCGTGCAGGACGGCGTGGGCAGCCCCGAGGTATTGCTGCCGCCGGGCGCCTCGCCGCACCACTACGCGCTGCGTCCGTCCGACGTGCGGCGGGTGGGCGATGCCGACCTGTTGTACTGGATTGGCCCGGACATGGAGAGCTTCCTGCCGCGCGTGCTGGGCAGCCGCAGCAAGCCCACGGTGGCCGTGCAGTCGCTGGCGGGCATGAAGCTGCGCCGCTTTGGCGAGGACAGCCACTCCCATGAGGAAGCAGACCATGACGACCACGATCATGATCACCGCCCGGGCAGCCTGGACGCGCACTTGTGGCTGTCGTCGGTCAACGCGCGGATAATCGCGGCGAAGATGGCTGCGGATCTGGCCCAGGTCGATCCGGCCAATGCTGCCCGCTACCAGAGCAACCTGAAGGCTTTCAATGAGCGCATGGATGCACTGGATGGACGTATCAAGGCGCGGGTAGCCGGTATTGCCAGCAAACCGTACTTCGTGTTCCACGAGGCGTTCGATTACTTCGAGGCGGAGTATGGCCTGAAGCACACCGGCGTGTTCAGCGTGGCATCCGAGGTTCAGCCGGGGGCGCAGCATGTGGCTGCGATGCGCAAACGCCTGCAGGAAGTGGGCAAGACCTGTGTGTTCAGTGAGCCGCCACTGCGGCCGCGGTTGGCTGAGACCCTGACTGCCGGGCTGCCGGTGCGCTTGGCTGAGCTGGATGCACTGGGTGGTACCGACCCGGTGGATGCCAAGGGTTATGAGCGCTTGCTGGAGAAGCTGGGTGGCGACCTGGCTGGGTGCTTGGAGCAGTTGTAAGCCGGGTTTTGCAGGAGATTGCATCAGGGCGGCCAGGTGTTCGCCGTAAGGTTTGCAGCGCCTGTGAAACCGAGCGCCGCCCGCGCGGCGCTCGATTTCACAGGCGCAGAAAGCATCAAGGCGGGCACCTGTCAGCCCTCACACAATCCAGTCGGCGGGCCCTAGAGAGCAAACGGCAGGCGCAAAGCCACCTGCTGCCGCTGTGCCAAACGCACTTCGAACTCGCTCGGGTCATGGATCATCACATCCATCCCGGCAAACGACTCCGCCGCAATCAGCCGCGACAGCCAGAAGCGCACGCAGCCTACCCGCAACATCTCTGGCCACAGCTCGGCTTCGGCTGCAGTGAACGGCCGCAGCGCGGCATACGCTGCCAGCAGCGCCTGAGCGCGGGGCATGTCGATCGCGCCGTGCTCATCCAGGCACCAATCGTTCACGGTGATGGCGATGTCATACAGCATCGGCCCGGAGCAGGCGTTGTAGAAGTCGATCACACCTGTCAGGTGGGTGCCTTCGAACATCACGTTGTCGCGGAACAGGTCGGCATGCAGGTTGGCCCGCGGCAACGCCAGGATCTGCGCCTTGTGCGCGGTAATCTCGGCCAGGGCCGGCTGCAGCAGTGCAGCCTGCTCGGCAGTCAGCCGTGGCAGCAACTCGGCCCCCGCAGCCAGCATCCAGTCCAGGCCGCGGTCGGTGCGGCGTTCGATGATGTGCTCGCGGGTGGCCAGGTGGATGTGCGCCAGCAGCTCGCCCACCTGGGCGCAGTGCTGGTTGTTCGGGGCCTTGATGTGCTTGCCCGACAGCCGTGGCTGCAGCAACGCCGGTTTGCCGCACAGCTCGCGCAGGCCGTTGCCGTCGCGGTCACGAATCGCATAGGGCACCGGCATGTCGGCTTCGTGCAGGGTGTCCAGCAGCTCGATGAAGAACGGCATGTCCTCGCTGGGCCCGCGCTCGATCAACGTCAGGACGAACTCCCCCTGTTCGAGGCTGACGAAGAAATTGCTGTTCTCGGTGCCGGCGGCAATGCCCTGGAAGTCGAGCAGACGGCCCAGCTCGTACGGCGCCAGAAAGGTTTCCAGCTCAGGCCGGGTCACGGGGGTGAAGACTGACATGATGAAAAATTGCCCATACGGGCACTTCCGCCGGGAAGTGCCGGGTTGATGTGAACGGTGCGCGTCAGATTACCACTCGAAGATCTTCCAGGACGGTATCAGCATGTCCGGCTGGTCGGATCGAATGAAATTGGCGTCGGTGCCATCGGCGCGTACCAGGAAATAAGGCTTGCCGTTTTTCGGCGTGATCTTGATCGCATACAGGAACCCGTTCTGCCGGTACTCCTGGATGGTTTTGTCGCCTTCCGTGCGAATGGTTACCTCGGGATCGGCCGAGGGCGCGTCGTCCGCCGCCAGGGTGACGACAGGCATGGTTGCCAACAGGCCGAGCAGTAACAGGCGATTGAGTGTACGCATGATAACCTAGTCCCTTTGTCGTCAATGATTCTGGCTATTCTAGCGCCGGACCCGTCGAAAAGGTTGATTCTGCTCATGAGCCAAGCGCCCCTCGTCCTGGTGGACGGTTCCTCCTACCTGTACCGCGCCTTCCATGCGCTGCCCCCGTTGACCACGTCCAAGGGCATGCCAACCGGTGCGGTGAAGGGCGTGCTGAACATGCTCAAGAGCCTGCGCAAGCAATACCCCGACAGCCTGTTCGCGGTGGTGTTCGATGCCAAGGGCGGCACCTTCCGCGATGCCATGTTTGCCGAGTACAAGGCCAACCGGCCCAGCATGCCGGACGACCTGCGCGTGCAGATCGAGCCGCTGCACGCCAGCGTCAAGGCGCTGGGCTACCCGCTGCTGTGCGTCGAGGGCGTCGAGGCCGACGACGTGATCGGTACCCTGGCCCGCAGCAGTGCCGCCCAAGGCCGTCCGGTGGTGATCTCGACCGGTGACAAGGACATGGCGCAGTTGGTGGACGGGCACATTACCCTGGTCAACACCATGACCGGCACCGTGCTGGACGTGGCTGGCGTGCACGAGAAATTTGGCGTCGGCCCGGAACATATCATCGACTTCCTGGCCCTGATGGGCGACAAGGTCGACAACATTCCTGGCGTGCCCGGCGTCGGCGAAAAGACCGCGGTGGGCCTGCTGACCGGCATCGGCGGTGGCCTCAGCGACCTGTATGCCAACCTGGACAAGGTGCCTGCACTGGCCATCCGTGGCGCCAAGACCCTGCCGGCCAAGCTGGAGGAACACCGCGACGCGGCGTTCCTGTCCTACGAGCTGGCCACCATCAAGGTCGACGTGCCGCTGGACGTCGAGGTCGAGGCGCTGGTCTGCGGCGAGCCTGACCGCGACGCGCTGCTGGCGCTGTATACCGAGATGGAGTTCAAGAGCTGGGTTGCGGATGTACAGCGCGAAGCGGCGCGGGCCGGTGAGGCCATCGCAGCGGTCGAGGAGCCGGCAGCCAAGGTCGAGCCGAAGTACGAAACCATCCTCGACCAGGCCCGTTTCGATGCCTGGCTGGAGAAGCTGCGCCAGGCGCCGCTGTTCGCCTTCGACACCGAAACCACCGGCCTGGACGCCCAGAAAGCGCAGCTGGTGGGCCTGTCGTTCGCTGTCGAGCCGCATGCGGCGGCCTATGTGCCATTGGCCCACGATTACGAAGGCGCGCCCGCCCAACTGGACCGCGAGGCGGTGCTGCTGGCGCTGAAGCCGCTGCTGGAAGACCCGTCCAAGGCCAAGGTCGGGCAGAACGCCAAGTACGATATCAACATCCTCGCCAATGCCTCGCCTGCCATCGAAATGCGCGGCGTGGCCTACGACACCATGCTCGAGTCGTATGTGCTGAACTCCACCGGCACACGTCACGACATGGACAGCCTGGCGCAGAAGTACCTCGACCACACCACCATCGCCTTCGAAGACATTGCCGGCAAGGGCGCGAAGCAGCTCACCTTCAACCAGATCCACCTGGACAAGGCCGGCCCCTACGCCGCCGAGGACGCCGACATCACCTTGCGCCTGCACCAGGCACTGCAGGCTCGCCTTGCGCAAACGCCGAGCGTGCAGCCGGTGCTGATGGACATCGAAATG
>NZ_JABMCW010000408.1:0-4304 GCF_013179705.1 Pseudomonas sp. CM25
CGTTTTGCGGAGCCTCGTTGGCAGGTGAGGGTCCTACAGGGATCGCATCAGGGCTGACAGCCCTGATGCCATCAGCCATTCGCTCCGACAGCGGTCTCCCCCGCCTCAGCCTCCAGCTTCAAACGGTCAGCCTTGCAAATGTACTTGGGCTTGCGCGGCGCCAGTTTGGCACTGGCCTTCTTGGCATGCGCTTTCAACAGCTGGTTGATCTTCTTGCGACGGTTCATGGTTCAGGGTGCCTGTCAATACGGTTTCGCTGACACATCATACCTGCGCCGCCCACGTTCGTTGACGCTATTTTCACACTCGACAGATTAGCGTCACGCCCTTTCCGGCCGCGGGCATGTCCGCTGGCCGCCAAGGTACGACGAGGCATACGTGTCACACACTACATCCCCCTCCGCGCCCAAGCGCGTGGACTGGGCCGGCCTGGGCTGGCTATTGCTGTTCTTCTGGTACTTCTCCGGCGTTACCCAGGCGTTGCTGCTGTTCAGTGGTACCACCGGGTTTGCCGGGTTTCGCGATGCGTTCTTCCTCAGCAGCCTGTGGCTGGCGCCGGTACTGTTGCTGCCGCGCTTCACCCGCGCCACTGCGGCAGTCATCGGCCTGGTGCTGTGGGCCGCTTCGCTGGTGGGCCTGAGCTACTTCGGCATCTACCGCCAGGAGTTCTCGCAAAGCGTCATCTTCGTGATGTTCGAATCCAACACCGCCGAAGCCGGGGAGTACTTCAGCCAGTATTTCAGCGTCGGCCTGGGCCTGGCGCTGCTGCTGTACACCCTGGTAGCCGTGCTGCTGTGGAAGCGCGTGCGCCCGGTCAGCCTGCCGCTGCGCAGCCGCCTGCCGGTGGTGCTGCTGTTGCTGGTGGCCAACCTGGTGTACCCGTTCTACAAGCAGATGGTCACCCAGGAACGCAGCTTCGCCGATGCCGCCGAAAAGGTGCAGCAGCGCATGGAACCTGCCGTGCCCTGGCAACTGCTGGTCGGCTACCGGCAGTACCGCCAGCAACTGGACAACATGCAGGAGCTGCTGGCGCAGAACGCCGCGCTGCCTCCCCTGCAGAACCTGCGCGACAGCAGCGGCACGGCGCCCCGCACCCTGGTGCTGGTGCTGGGCGAGTCCACCACCCGCGAACACATGCACCTGTACGGCTACAACCGCGACACCACGCCCAACCTCGACGCACTGGCCGCCGGCGACAAGGGCCTGACGGTGTTCCGCGATGTCGTTTCGCCGCGCCCGTATACCATCGAAGTGATGCAGCAGATCCTCACCTTCGGTGACCAGCAGGACCCGGACCGCTTCCTCACCGACCCGTCGCTGATCAACCTGATGAAACAGGCAGGCTACAAGACCTTCTGGATCACCAACCAGCAGACCATGACCAAGCGCAATACCATGCTTACCACCTTCTCGCAGCAGACGGACGTGCCGGTGTACCTGAACAACCAGCGCAACCAGAATGCCAGCCAGTATGACGACGTGGTGCTGGCGCCGTTCGAGAAGGCACTGCAGGACCCTGCGCCGAACAAGTTCATCATCGTCCACCTGCTGGGCACGCACATGGACTACCGCTTCCGCTACCCCAAGGACTACGCGCACTTCACCGACAGCCAGGGCGTGCCAGGCAAACTGACGGCCGACCAGGTGGAAACCTACAACTTCTACGACAACGCCGTGCGCTACAACGACTACGTGGTGTCGAGCCTGATCAAGCGCTACTCGGCTGGCAGCCCCAACGGCTTCCTGATGTACCTGTCCGACCATGGTGAAGACGTGTACAGCTCCGGCGACCACGACCGCCTGGGGCGCAACGAAGGCGCCCCGACCCGGCCGATGTACACCATTCCGTTCCTGCTGTGGACATCGCCAAGCTGGCAGGCCGCACACCCTCGCGACCTGCAGGCAATGGCCAACCGCCCCTACAGCAGCTCGCACCTGATCCATACCCTGTCCGACCTGGCTGGCTTGAGCTACGACCGCTACCAGCCCGCCAGGAGCCTGGTAAGCCCACAGTTCGTGGCAGCGCCGCGCTGGATCGGCGACCCGTACCGCAAGGACGGCTTGCGTGAATTCGACCAACTGCCGCTGGACAAGCCCAAGCGGGTGCAGGAGACCGTCAGCAACGGGCGTTGACCCGCGACCTGCAGGAGCAGCCTTGAGTTGCTCCTGCAGCGATTTGATGGGTGATTTCCATCAGATAAATTAAATTTAAATTGATTTTAAACTTGTCCTGCACCACGCTCTGCTCAAACCTTGAGACGCAGAGCCCAAGCCATGTCCACCGCCCCTCGAGAACCCCGCAAGGATGGCGCTGCAAC
Source organism: Pseudomonas sp. CM25 (assembly GCF_013179705.1). Classification (NCBI taxonomy): domain Bacteria; kingdom Pseudomonadati; phylum Pseudomonadota; class Gammaproteobacteria; order Pseudomonadales; family Pseudomonadaceae; genus Pseudomonas; species Pseudomonas sp. CM25. The sequence goes on from NZ_JABMCW010000408.1 coordinate 2,319, forward strand.
CCGCACCCGCATCCTTGAAGCTGCCGGCGAATTGTTCGCCGCGCTTGGCCACGCTGAAGCCAGCAACAAGGCGGTCGCGGCCAAGGCCGATGTCGACCTCGCTTCGATCAACTACCACTTCGGCAGCCGCAATGGCCTGTACCTGGCCGTGCTCGACGAGGCCCGAAAGCGCTTCCTCGACCTCAGCGACCTGCAGCGCATCATCCAGGGGTCGCAGCCGGCTGCGGAAAAACTGCGGGTGCTGGTGGAGCTGGTGGTGCACAAGGCCACTTCGGCGCGGGACAACTGGCACCTGCGCGTGCTGGCTGCAGAAATCCTGGCCCCCAGCCCTCATGGCCAGGCGCACCTGCAGGCCGCGGCCCCCCTGCGCCTGTCGCTGCTCAAGGGGCTGTTCAGCGAGGTCAGCGGCATCCCCGTCGACGACCCCGCCCTGACCCGCTGCATCCTCTGTGTCACGGCACCCTGGGCAATGTTGCTGATCGGCCCGCGAGGCGGCTCCGGGGCGCTGCACGAAATCCTGCAAATGCCCAGCGCATCCGTTGCGAGCCAGTTGTACCGCTTTGCCCTGGCAGGCCTGCAGGACGCCGGTCTGCAACATGCCCAGGCCCATGCCACGCTCCGTTGAGGTCCGCCCCGTGCAACCGATATCCACTGATACTTCCCCCGCCGCCACGCATGCGCAAACCTCCATCCCGCTGCTGCTGGCAGCCCTGATGCTGGTGATGTTCCTGGCCGCCCTTGACCAGACCATTGTTTCCACCGCCCTGCCGACCATCGTCAGCGACCTGGGCGGGCTGCGCTGGCTGTCGTGGGTGGTCACAGCCTACCTGCTGGCCTCGACGGTGGTGGTGCCGCTGTATGGCAAGTTCGGCGACCAGTTCGGTCGCAAGCGTGTACTGCAAGTTGCCATCATCCTGTTCTTGCTGGGCTCGGCACTGTGTGGCTTGGCGCAGGACATGGCCCAGCTGATCACCTTCCGTGCACTGCAAGGGCTGGGCGGGGGTGGCTTGATGGTGGTGGCGATGGCCGCCATCGGCGATGTCATACCGCCTGCCGAACGCGGTCGCTATCAAGGACTGTTCGGCGGTGTGTTCGGTTTGGCCACTGTGGTGGGCCCGTTGGTCGGTGGGTTTCTGGTCGAGCACCTGTCGTGGCACTGGATCTTCTACATCAACCTGCCCCTTGGCCTGCTGGCATTGCTGGTGATCGGCGGCGTATTTCGCCCGCATGTGGCCCTGGTGCGGCATACGGTGGACTACATCGGCGCGTTCTTCCTTACCGTGGCGCTGGGAGCCCTGGTGCTGATTACCAGCCTGGGCGGCAGCCTGCTGGCGTGGCAATCGCTGGATATGCTGTGCCTGTCGCTGTTCGCGCTGCTCGGCCTAGTCGGGTTCGTGGTCGAACAACGCCGCGCCGCCGAGCCGATCATGCCGCTGCACCTGTTCCGCCACCGCACCTTCGTGCTGGCCGGGCTGATCGGCTTTATCGTCGGGGTATCGCTGTTCGGCGCAGTCACCTTCCTGCCGCTGTACATGCAAGTGGTGAAAAATGCCACGCCCACCAGCGCCGGGCTGCAGATGCTGCCGCTGATGGGTGGCCTGCTGGTGGTGTCGGCGATTACCGGTCGGCTGATCAGCCGCTGGGGCCGCTACCGGGTGTTCCCGATCCTCGGCACCCTGCTGCAAGTGGTTGCCCTGGGCCTGCTCAGCCGGCTGCAGCTGGACACCCCGACGGCGCTGATGAACCTGTACATGGGCCTGCTGGGCGCCGGCCTGGGCATGGTCATGCAGGTCCTGATCCTGGCGGTGCAGAACAGCGTCGAGCCCCGCCACATGGGCGTTGCCACCTCTGGGGCCACGTTGTTCCGCTCGATTGGCGGTGCCATCGGTGTCTCGGTGTTCGGCGCGCTGTTCTCGCATGCCTTGCTGGGCGGCCTGGGGAGTGAGTTCGCCGCCAGCGCCGGGGGCGCCGCGAGCCTCTCGCCCG
>NZ_JABMCW010000409.1:0-4300 GCF_013179705.1 Pseudomonas sp. CM25
ACAGCGGAAAACTGTTCCAGCAGCTCTTTCGGAACCTTTGGTAACTCTCGGAGCGGTTTTTTTTTGGTTGGCATACATGCACCTCTTACTCATGTTATGCCCGAACACAAAATTTCTGACACCCTCCGGCGCCGGACTACCCCAAAGCCCGCTGCGCCTCGTCCAGTTCCAGCTCACTGAACACCTGCACCCCTGCCCGCCGCAGCAACGCCGTGGTAACCCCTTCCCCCAGCACCTTCACGCCACTGAACGTGCCGTCATAGGTCAGCCGGTTGCCACACGAAGGGCTGCCCGCCTTCAGCACCGCCACGCGGATGCCATGCCGTCGCACCAGCGCCAGCGCCAGCTGCGCACCGGCCAGGAACTCGGCACTGACATCCTCGCCCGTCACCGTAATCACCTGTGCGTCGCCATCAAGCACTTGCCCACCCTGCCCGCCGGGGATCTCCGCCGGTGGACGCGGGGTCGGTAAACCTCCGGCTACTTCCGGGCACAATGGCACCACACGCCCTGCGGCCTGCCACTGCTGCAACAGGTCGGGGTGGCCGCTGGCGCGGCCGTCATAGCGCACCGGCTGGCCCAGCAGGCAGGCGCTGACCAGCACTTTGGGCACGTCAGAACGGGTCATTGCCACGTCGCCTGAACCAGCCCGTCAACGACAAACGCTCGCGCCCCGCCGGCAGCACCTCATGGGGCACTTCGCCGGACAGGAACACCACCAGGCAACCCGCCACCGGCTGCACATCGTGCTCGACACCGTCGCCCAAAAACATGCGCAATTGCCCGCCATCATCCGGCTGCCAGTCTTCGTTGAGATACAGCACCGACGAGACCATGCGCCGATCATCGTCGCGGAAGCGGTCCAGATGCCGGCGATAGAAAGCACCGCGTGGATACAGGGCGAAATGGCACTCGAAATCTTCCAGGCCCAGGAACAGGCCCTGGTTGATGGCCAGCCGCAACTGGTCCATGGCCGCCAGGTACTCGTCGCAAGCCTCGGCCTGCCCAGGGTCGATCCACTGGATCTGGTCGCCACGGATGGCTTCGCGCACCTCCTGGGTAGCCCCGCGTCCAACCCCCGCAGGGTTGAGTTCGCCTTCGGCATCGCGGCGCCGGCACTCGGCTGCCAGCGCACGCACCAGGTCGGCAGGCAGAAAGAGTGCCTGCTGGGACCAGCCATGGGTGGCCAGATCGTCGACGACGGCCGCAAGCATCGGGTGTTCAGGGGAGATGTGCATGGCGCGCATCATATCCATTAGCCCTGCCGGCGCACAGCGCCACTTGGCCGAGAAACACGCGCATATCTCGACAAACCGACGCCGGGCCAAGGACAATAGCCATCTGCCGACAGGAGTCCTGAATGCGCCGTCTGTTTTCCCTGATTCTGCTGATGATCTGCACCATGCCTGTCTGGGCAGACAACCTGGATCAACTGTACAAGGCCGCCGGCTGGCCCGACCAGCGCGCCCACTTCAACGATGCCCTGAGCGCCGCCCAGGAACGCTACCGCAACAGTTTGCCCCCCGCCGTGTACCAGGCGCTGGTCAACAACAGCAATCAGCGTTTCCAGGCCCAGGCGGTGGATCGGCGCGCCCAGGCGAAGCTGCGCACAAGCCTGCCCAACCCGGCGCCGGCGCTGGCCTTTTTTCAGTCGCCGCTGGGGCGCAAAGTGGTGGCGGCCGAGCTCAAGGCCACGCGCAAGGACGAACTGGCGAAAAACGCCAAAGGCTTGCCGAAGATTCAAGCCAGCGACAACCGCCTGCTGGTCATCGGTCATCTGGCCCAGGCCCTGCCGGCCCGTGAAGCCGGTGCCGAAGTCAGCCTGGCTATCGCCGGGGTAGCGGCCGACAGCCTCAGTTCGATGATCCCCGGCCTGTTCGGCGGCGGCCAGGCCCAGGGCCTGCTCGACGGCCAGCGACAACGCCTGATGGGCCAGATCGGCGAAGACCTCAACAACACCCTGCTCTACGTCTATCGCGACTTGTCTGACGCCGAACTTGAAGAGTTCGCCACCTTTGCCGAGTCGCCAGAAGGCAAGGCTTACTACCAGGCCGCCCTGGCCGCTGTGCGTGCAGGCCTGGCGGTTGGCCAGAACGCCAACGACCTGAAGTGATCAGCCCAGGCGCTGGTCGATGAAGTCGAAATAGCGCTGGCGAATGCCCGGCAGCTCGTTGGCCAGGTGATGACGGGCCTCAGGCAGCATCAGGATCTGCGGTTCGGCGAACTTGGCCTTGAGCACTTCGAGGTTATAGGCCCAGTCCACCGTAGCGTCGGCCTCCCCCTGCACGATCAATGGTTGCCGCGTACTGCGCGGCGCGGCTTCGATGCGTTTGACCCAGGCAATCAGTGCGCCCACCCAGGCGGTTGGCAGGCGGCGCGGTTGCAGCGGGTCGGCCTCGAGGAACGCCAGGAAGGCCGGGTCATTGGTGTTTGCGCTGAAGCGCCGTTCAATGCCATTGACGAAGTGCCGCAGCACCCGGTAACTGAACTTCGACCAGCGCCAGGAACAAGGCCGCACCAGCGGGGCCAGCAGGATTACCTGGCCATCGATGGGGCTGCGGGCGCCCTGGGTCAGCAGGTGGTCAACGGCGATGGCGCCACCGGTGCTCTGCCCACACAAGTGCCAGGGGCGCGGCAGTGGTAGCGTGCGCGCCTGTTCGAACAAGGCATCCAGCACTTGCTGGTACACCGCGAAATCACTGATGCTGGCGCGCTCGCCGCTGGACAGGCCATGACCGGGCAAGTCGCAGCTGATGACTGCGTAACCCTGCTGCAACGCCCACTCGATCACGTGCCTATAGAGGCCCATGTGGTCGTAGTAGCCGTGCAACAGGAACAGCGTCGCGCTCGGCTGGTCGGGTAGCCAGGCCTGCCCGACCACATCGAAGCCCGCCGCCTGAAAGCCGCCCAGCCAACTTTGCGCCGGCATGTCCAGGCCATAGAAACGCTGGTAGTCCCGGGCTTGCGCCGACAGCGGCTGACGGGCAGTCAACGGCGCCAGGCTGGTGCGCAGGTGGTCAGGGTCAAAGGCGGTGGGCATAGGGTACATCCACAGTGAAGCAAGTATTGATCTGGGATATTCAGCTCTGGCCCGCGTCATGGCAAGCTTGGGCTATGTGTCACCTGTACGGGTGCTGTCGCCGGCAAGCCAGCTCCCACAGGGATATCACCGGGTTTCAGGCCTGTTGGTAACCTGTGGGAGCTGGCTTGCCGGCGACAGGACCAGTGAGCCCACCACAAAATTACCCGCGGATATCCATGCAGACCCGCCTTGTAAAACCCGCCCTGATCACCGTTACCCTGCTGCTCTGCGCCGCCCTGCTGTGGCAAGCCTACACCAGCTTCCAGGCCAGCTACCTGCGCCCGTTCGACAACCAGGCCACGCTGTTCGAGGGCAGTCAGTTGCAGCTGCCCGCAGAGCTGGCCGGCCCAGGGCCGGTCCGTGTGGTGCACTTCTGGGACCCGGCCTGCCCCTGCAACGTCGGCAACCAGCAACACCTGGGCGACCTGGTCAGCCAGTTCGGCGACCTGGGTGTGAGCTTCCATGTGCTGCAAAAGCCCGGTAGCCACGGCCAGCTACCCGCCAACCTCACTGCGCTGAAGCCGCTTGCCAGCCTGCCGGGCAGCGAACACCTGCCCGCCTCCCCGGCAGTGGCCATCTGGGACCGGCAAGGCAACCTCGCCTACTTCGGCCCCTACAGCGAGGGCGCCGTGTGCAACGCCAGCAACAGCTTCGTGGAGCCCATCATCAAGGCCTTGCTAGAGGGCCGGCCCGTGCAGGCCAGCAATACATTGGCCATAGGGTGTTACTGCCCCTGGTAGATAGCGAGTACCCGATAGATATCTACAGCGTCAGGCCGAGGGAGGAATTTTACCGTAGCGTCAACCACGCACCCGCGCCGGGTTACCCACAACCGTCACCCCCGCCGGCACATCCCGGGTCACCACACTGCCAGCACCCACCACTGCGTTGTCGCCAATGGTCACCCCCGGCAGGATGATCGCCGCGCCGCCGATCCACACGTTGTTGCCAATGGTCACCGCCCGCCCGCTTTCCAGCCCGCTGCGCCGCAGGTCAGCGTCCAGCGGGTGGTCGGCGGTGTAGATCTGCACATTCGGGCCGATCTGGCAGTCGTCACCGATACGCACCGGCATCACGTCGAGAATTACGCAGTTGAAGTTCATGAAGGTATTGCGGCCAACGCTGATGTTGTAGCCGTAGTCACAATAGAACGGCGGGCGGATCACCGTGCCTTCGCCAACCTGGCCAAAGTGCTCCAGCAATAGCCCATGGCGTGCG
>NZ_JABMCW010000041.1:0-26246 GCF_013179705.1 Pseudomonas sp. CM25
GAGGTAGCTTGCCGCCACCCGGGCCTCATCCTGTGAGGCCGGGCAGCTGGTTCTTGCTGCGCGGCCTCAGTTGAGCCCGCGCACTTCGATTTCCACCCGGCGGTTGGGCTCCAGGCACTTGATCAGTTGCGCTCGCGGTTGCTGCAGGTTGCAGTTCACCAGCGGTTTGCGGCTGCCTTCGCCTTGCGCGACCACCAGTTCGGCGGGCACGCCCTTGCCCACCAGGTAGGTGCGAATGGTTTGGGCCCGTTGCCTGGAAACCTGCAGGTTGCCTTGGCTGTCACCGAGCTGGTCGGCGTGACCGGAGATGATGATCTTGCCGATGTCCGGGGTGTTGAGCAGCTTGCTGGCGATCGCACTCAGCTGGTTCTGGCCCTCGTTCTTCAGGCTCTGGAAATCAGCGCGCCCGAAGGCGAACAGCGTGTCCGATTCCAGCGTGATGGTTTCGATCGAGCGCAGCGACTGGGCTCGCAGGCTGTCGATGTAGTTGCGTGAACTGGAAATCAGGAAGGCGTTGTCGAGAATGCGCGGCACATCCGGCTCACGGATCTGCTCGCTGTAGAAGCTGATCTGGCGGCTGGCGTACAGGTAGTCCTGGTTGCCACCGGCCTGGTCGCCGGCCGCAGCCAGGCTGTTGCCGGTCTGGCGGGCGATGGCCGGGTACCAGTAATCCGGCAGACGTGCCTTGAGCACCGCCGGGTCGGCCTTCTCGCGTTGGGCTGGCGAGAGCATCAGGTAAGTGTCCAGGGTCGCCTTGCCGAAGTCGGCGATCGACTGCGCGCGGTTGTCATGCGGCAGGGCCTCGGCCTCCACACTGTCGACGCCACTGACCGGGTGCAGCTCGCGGGTGTTGCGCTGGTACACCTTGAGCGTGGTCAGCAGGTACAAGGTGCGCGTCAGGTTGTCGGCCGTGGGCTTGAGCATGACGTTCTGCAAAGTCGCGAAATAGCGGTTGCGCAGCACCGGCTCCAGCGCATGGCCCTGGTACAGGCCCAGGCGCATGCCGAGCGGTACGCCCTGCTCATGGTGCTGCTGATAGTAATGCGCGGTCCAGAAACGCAAACGGTCAAGGCTGCGCCAGGCGGTGTACTGGTCGCTGATTGCCCGGTCTTGCGCCTTGGCCTCGGCCAGTTCGCCGCTGATGCTGGCCAGAACGGCGCGGTTGTTCAGGTACGACCAGCCCCAGAGGCTGCACAGCACAAGGCCAGCCAGGCCCGCAGCGCCCACCCAGGCAGCCTTGCGCCGGCGTTCGCGGCGGTTGCTGGTGTACAGCGCCACCAGGTGCTGGTCAGGGATGATCACTTTGCGGAACAGGCTGTTGATGAACAGGGGGGCAGGCTGGCTGCCCGGGCGTGCAGCGTCGTTGCCATACTCCAGGGCAAAGCGCTCGGCTACATGCTGGCCGTGGCTGCCCCACTGGGCCTCGTCGGCCTCCAGCGCGGCGGTGAAGTAAAAGCCCCGCAGCATTTCGGCATTCTGGTAGGGGTTGGCACGCAGCAGGCTGTCGACGAACTGCTGCAGGCGTGGCTTGAGCGCTGCCAGCTCCAGCGGGAAGCGGTACGCGGCGTCGTTCTGCCGGGTAACCTGGATATCCTGCTGCACCAGTTGCTGGCTGGCCACTTGCTGCCAGTAGCCGCTCAGTTCGTCCATCGCTGCGCCGAAGCGCCGGCCCCAGTCGGCCTGCTCATAGCCTTTGTGCGAGAAGGTCTTGCCCATCACTTCGCCACGGGCGGCATCATCGAGCTGGCGGTAGAACGGGGTGAAGCCGGGGATCAGGTCGCATTTGGTGAACACCAGGTAAATCGGCAGGCGCACTTCGAGCAGCGTGCAACTTTCCTGTATGCGTTCGCGCAAGCGTTTGGCCACTCGCTCCTGGTCCTCGGCGGAGCCATGCAGGATATCGGCAATGCTGACGCTGACGATCAGGCCGTTCAGCGGCCTGCGCTGGCGATGCTGGCGCAGCAGCTGCAGAAAGCCCCGCCATTTGCCGGCCTCTTCGGGGCTGTTCATGTAGCGCCCCGCGGTGTCGAGCAATACGGCTTCGGAGCTGAAGAACCAGTCGCAGTTGCGGGTGCCGCCCAGGCCGGCGACGCGCGCGCCCTCACGCTCGGCGTAAGGGAAGCTCAGGCCCGACTGCAGGATCATGGTGCTTTTGCCCGCCGCCGGCTGGCCAATCACCAGGTACCAGGGCAGGGCGTACAACGCATCCTTGGCCGCAGTGCCGCGCGGCTTGTTGCTGTGCAGGCGCTCGATACTGTGCAGCAGGCGCTCGCGCAGCAGGCTGATTTCCTCGCGGTCTGCCGGCGTTGCGTTGAGCACGGCCTGGTCGGCGTCGTCGCGCAGCAGGCCTTCGAGGTTGTGGTGCTGGCCGGCGCCGCGGTACAGCAGCAGCACATAGCCCGCCGACAGCAGCAGGAACAGACCGATGCCTGCCAGCAGGCTGGGCAGCGAGGCAAAGCCCAGGGCGCGGCCGATCGCCCAGACCAGGAAGATCGCCAGGAAGAACGCCACCCCCAGCAGGTAGGGTTGATAACGCAGGCAGTAGTACTTGATCTTGTTCATACGGGCGTCGTATCCAGCGCATCGACGAACTGGTCGATGACGTGTTCAAGAGGTCGGTCGTAGGCGTGTTGGTGCGCGGCGCCAGGCAGCGGGCCGAGCAACCCCAGGTGCTGACGCGCCTCGGCGCAGCCGCTGAGCAGGCGATAGGCGCTGCTGGCATGTCGCGCCGGGAAGCAGTACAACCGGGGGTGCATGAAGTCGTCGGCCAGCAAGCTGATCGCCGGCACGCCGGGCTGGCCGCTCATGCGTGTCAGCCAGGTCAGCCACAGGTCCGCCGTGGGGTTTTTCAAGCCGCGTTCGGCCGGCAGCGGCAATTCGATGCCGCCGTCGAAGTCACTGTGCAGCGCGGCGTGGCTGGCCTGCAGCCGCGCCAGTGCGGTAGCACTGTCAAAGCTTGGCCAGGAGCCGTGCAAGGCACGTGCGACGTCGGCAAAGCTGAAATCGTGGAGGAACTTGGCATGCACCCGGCGGAACAGGTCCAGGTCCTGCGCCTGCAGCGGGCGCAGGGCCTGGATCTGCGCGAACAGGCGGGTGCAATCGGCACCTTGCACCGCCTGGTGCAGCAATGGCTTGATCTGCGCGCTGAACAGTTCGCCAAGGGTGAACGGGTTCACCAGCGCAGTACCTTCCTCGCCCTTGAGCAGCTGGAAGATGAAGAACGGGTAGCGCCGCTGGCTGGCATCCTGCGAGCTGAGCAGGCCACCCAACAGCCAGTTGCCATTGCGGGCGCGGTAATTGAAGGCGCACATCGGCAGCCCGTCGAACAACGCCTGCCAGTCGTCACGGTCGCGCATGGCCGCCAGCGAAGACTGCAGCCAGGCATCGAACTCGCACACTTCCTCTGCCGCGCCATGCAGGCTGACGAAGTCGGCGCTCGACGGTAGCTTGCCGAAGCAGCCGATCATTGCGCGCCCCTGCCGTTGAGGGCGCTGAGGGCCTTGACCTCACCCAGGTCGGTCAGCTTGACCCCGCCGAAGTTGCGCACCACCAGGCTGACCCGGCCATTGGCGGTGTTCCAGCTGAAGCGCTGCTGAATGCCGTCGACGTCTTCGACGCGGGCACTTTCGTTCATGCGCAGCAGGCCCCAGCGCCCTGGGAAGTCGAACACGGTGACCCGCGTGCCGCTCAGGGTTACTACATCCAGACGCGCGCCGGGGGCGTTGCTGGCGCCTGGCCAGGCAAAGCGGTTCCAGCTGCTGCGGCCGTTGCGGTAATGCTGTTCCTGGCCATCGAGGGTAAACACGATGTCGGTGAAGCTGGCCGAGGGTTCCAGCATGATCTCGAAACCGTTGTCGCGGTCCGACAGGCTGGCGATGACCTGGCCCACCGAACTGGCCTTGTCGATGCTGTTGAGCATGCCTGGGTTGACCAGCGCCGGCCCCTGGCCGTCGCCCACCCCCAGGCCTTCGCCGCCGGCCAGGTTGCCGATTTCGTTGCGCTTGAAGGCCGGCAGCAGGCCGCTTTCGGGGTCGACGAAACGCTGCAGGTCCTTCACCGACGCTTCGTTGCGGCTGCCCCCGGCGATCGGGTAGCGGTGCGCCATGACCTGTTCCCAGGGCTTGGCGATCTGCTGCGCCCAGGCTTTGGCAATCTGTTGGCCGGCAGGGTCGCGCAGGGTTGCCCAGGCGTACTGGATGGGCAGGCTGAACAGGCCCTGCAGGGAGCGTGACAAGCCGTCCTGGCTGGTGTCGACACTGCTCTCCACATAATTGCGCACGCGGGTGACTTCGCTCGGCTGGCCTTCCAGGGTTTCGCTGATCAGCTGCTTGCTGCTCTTGCCGACATCCTGCGAGCGCTGGATGTTGTTCATGCGTACCTTGAGGTTGCGCAGGGCCGCCAGATAGCGGTCCATGATGGTGCTGTCGGCGCCTTCGGCGTTGTTTTCCGCGAACACCCGTGCCACCGGCTCGAAACGCCTGGCCAGGCTGCCGTCATCAACGGCCGGCAGGCTCGGCGCGACGCTGGCCGGCAGGTTGTCCTGGGCATCGAACAGCCCGCTGACCTTGCTCCAGAAGCCGTCTTCGCGGGCGGCGCCAGGCGTCGGCAGCGCATGCTTGGCCGGCAGGTCCCACTGGGTGTTGTCGTTGACGGCTGCCAGCAGGTGCTTCACCGGCGAGTTCTGCACGTCGCTCAGCAGGCCCAGTTGCTGGGTTGCCGACGCCAGGTCGGCAAAATGGCGCACGCCGACGCTGCTGACCATCTTGTACCAGGCCTGGGTATAGTCGCGTTTGTAGCGGGTCATGAACTCGCGAATGAAGTTGGCTTTCTGCACGATGGCATCGCCGCCTTCGCCGTCCAGCACCCAGTCCGATTCATTGCGCAGGTTGCCCGACAGCAGCTTGATCAGCTCTGGCTTGACGAAGGTATCCCAACCCTGGCGGCTATAGATAGCCGGCACGCCGGCAGAGCCATACAGCAGTGCCCGGCCGGGTTGCGGCACCAGGTCGTTGAGGGTCAGCGCCGGGAACTGGCGGCTCGACTCGAGTTGCAGGCGCAGGTATTCGCGGTCCACCAGCGAGCTGGAAAGCATGAACGACTTGAGGTTTGCCCGGGTTTCGCTGATCAGCTGGTCGTTGCGTGGCAGCGCTGGCGCTTGCCCCTGTTCCAGCAACTGCACGTACAGCGGCACGTTTTCTTCGATCACGCCAGCGTCAGCCGCAATGGTTTCACCTGCAGCGTCTTTACCTGCAGCGCCGGCCCAGGCCTTGGGCAGGCTGGCGGCGACGAAGGCACTGTCTGGATGCTGCTGTGGTTGGGTCAACAGCAGGTACAGCTTCAGGGTGTTGTAGGCCTCGATGATGGACGCGACCTGTTGCTCGTCCAGGCGCCCGAGCATTTCTTCGGACAGCGACAGGCCACCGGTGGTGGCGGACAGTTCGGCGGCGTCGCTGGCGGTAGCCAGGTTGACCTTGGCCGCGTAAGCCCCGGCACGGGTGTTGCCCAGCGCAGCCTGCGCCTTGGCGGCGACAGCAGGTGCCAATGGTTTGCCGTTGCGTTTTTTCCGTTGCGGCGCTGGGGTGAATTCCAGCGCCTGGTTGATACCGCTGGCGAAGGTGTTGAATGCTCGCATCTGCACTTGCAGGCTGCGCGCGACCGGCTCCAGCGCCTGGCTGCGCAACTGCGCCAGGTAGGCTGTGCGGGTCACTTCATGGATTGCATCGCCATGATAAAGGCCCGCACCCAGTCGCAGCGGAACGCCCTGCAGGCGATGCGCTTCTACCATGGCCATCTGCTCGCGCAGCACTTCCAGGCCCTTGCCGGCGGCCAGCAACTGCGCCCGGTCGTCAGCCTGCTCAAGCTGCGCCAACTGCCCACGCAGGCTATCCAGCCACTGGCGGTTGTTGGCGAACGACAGCGCCTGCCAGCCGATGAACAGCACCCCGGTTGCCGCTGCCACGGCCAGCAGCAACGGGCTGAAGGCGCTCTGGCGGCCCAGCCGCGACTGATACAGGGTGAGGTCACGGTCAGGGAAGATCACCCGGCGGAAGGTGTCGGTGATGAAATAGCTGCGGTTGCCCACTGCTTTGGCGCAGTGCCCGGCGGCGTCGTCCTGGGCGGGCTGAAGGGCGAACTCCTCGGCGACCGCGTCTTCGTACACCTGCCCCAGCTGCTGTTCGGTCTGCAGCGCGCTGGTGAAGTACAGCCCGCGCAGCAGCAACGGGGTGCCGCCGCGGTGGCCGCGGGTGAAGGGTTCGAGGAACTGTTCGAGCACATCGCCCAGTGCGGCGAAGTACTGCGGGAAATTCAGCAGCGTGCTGTCGGCGTCGGCGCCGAGGGCGATCGTCTGTGCGTCGACATGCCGGCGGATGTGCCGTTGCAGGTTGTGCAAGCGGTTCTGCAATGCGCCATGCAGGCCGTTGTTGCGAATTTCCGACAGGCCAAAGGTCATGCCCAGCGGCTGCTGGCGTTCATGCAGGTCCAGGCCCTCGAAGGCCTGGTTGAAGCCTGGCAGCTGGTCGGTCTTGCTCAGCATCAGGTAGACCGGTGGGTTGGCTTCAAGGCACTCGGCGTACTCTTCCACCCGCGCTACCAACTGGGCGGCAAGCGCATTGCGCTCATCGCTGTTGGCTGCCAGCAGTTCGGGCAGGCTGACCACCAGCACCAGGCCATTGATCGCCGCCTTGCCGCGCTGCTTGCGCAACATGCGCAGAAAGGCCGAGAACTCGCTGGCCGACTGGTCGTCGCGCAGGTAGCGGCCGGCCGTGTCGATCATCACCGCGTCCGGGCTGAAATACCAATCGCAGTGCTGGGTGCCGCTGGCGCTGTCGTTGCCCGTGGCAATGCTGGCCGAAAGGCCCGAATGGGTCAGCAACGAAGTCTTGCCAGCGGCCGACATGCCCACTACCAGGTACCACGGCAGGTCGGACAGCGCCGCCTTGCCGCCACCGCCGGCGGAGCGGTCGGTACGCAGCATGGCGATGGCGTGCTTGAGGCGCTCGCGCAGTACTTGCTGGTCGCGGAACTCACCGGTGGCATTCCACGAGCGATCGACTTCGAGCTGCAGCAGGTTCTCCAGATTGTGCTCGGCGCGGATGCGCTGGTATTGGCGCAGCACGATGACCAGCAGGAAGCAGGCGCTGATGATTGCCAGCGCCTCCGGCAGGTGGTGACGCAGCCACGGCAGCAAGGGGGCGGCAAGCCAGCAGATCAACAGGCTCGCCAGCCACAGCAGTGGCAGCAGAACCCAGAAACTTTTCAATAGGCGGAGTAATGTTTTCATGTCTTCCTGACTCGGCTACCTGAACGGGGCTCAGGCACTGAACAGCTGGCGAATTTGTTCTGAAAGGGCGGCGACGTCCTTGTCCAGCAACCAGTCCAGCGTCAGGTAGACAGCGACGCAGACCAGCGCGATCAACGCCAGGTACACCCACAGCGGCACTTCATGGCGCAGCATCTGCGACACCTGGTCGGGCAGGGCCCAGTCCGGTGACAGCGCACTGGGCGCCTTGCGGTAGCGGGCGATGTCCTGGCCGAGGCTGTTGGCCAGGTAGCGCAGCTGGTCCTTCTGACCGAGGCTGAACTTGCCTTCGAAGCCCAGGGCCAGGCACAGGTGATAGACCTCGAGCACGTCGATGTTCTGCTTGACGTCGGCGCGCAGCGCGTCGACCTTCTCGAAAAAGCCTTCACCGGCCAGGTGCACGCCGAAGTAGCGGAACTGCAGCGGCTGCAGCTCGAAGTGCCGGCGCAGTTCGTTGTCACCGGCGCGCAACACGCTTTCGTCGAGGAAGGCGCACAGCGCGTACTGGGTATCCTTGACCTGCTCGACGCTGTAGTTGGCCGCACGGGCATCGCGTTCCAGGTTGGCGAAGAAACGCTCGACGCTGCCTTCGAAGGCCTGCACCGACGTGACCTGGCGGCCACGGCGCACGATCAGCGCCATGCTGACGAAGTCCTGGACCAGTGCCTTGAGTGTCGGTTTTTCCTGGGCGGCCACAGCGGCGCCCTGTTGCAATGCGGCTTCGGTCATTTGAGCACCGCCATCAGTTCAAGCTTCAGGTTGGTAAGGGCGCCGGGCGCATAGAAGCAGATGGTCTGGGCGTTCATCATCCGCTCGTAGACATGGCCATGCGGCTCGATCGCGAAGTACTGGTTGTCCAGGCGCACCGGGATCGCGTTGGGCAGCCGCGTGGCATGGTTCAGGGTGACCCCGGGCATGGCGCTGTTGACCACCACTTCGATGTCCTCCGGGGAGCCGATCTTGACCGCCCGCGGCACCAGTTCAAGCAGGCTGGCACCGGGCATGTCGGCGTGCACCGAAACATAAAAGTCGGCTTCGGCCAGGCGCGGGTCGCGCAGCTGGCCCTGCCAGTACGACGGTTTGGTCTGGGTCAGGTTGATCACCACGCACTGGTTGGGCACGACGTTGTCGAGCATCACCCGGATCATCTCGTCCAGCCTGGCCAGCGAAGCCGCCGGGTCATGGTGGTCGTACTCGGGGATATCGCCGAGCTGGGTGTCCAGGGTGAAGGTCAGCAGGCCCCCGGCGAGGTCGGCCAGGAACAGGTACAGGCGCTCTGGGTTCAGGCGCGGGTGGGCAAGCAGATGGGCCAGCTGTGGGTGGGCGCGGTTCACCGTGTTCAGCAACCAGAACAGCGTGACATCGCTGGAGCCGAACTCGGCGATCTGGTCGGCACGCTCGCGACGCCGGCCGGACAGCGCCTTGCTCTTGGCCTGAAGGGCACCGAGCAGGCGCTTGCCGATGCCGGCCAGGGTCTCATGGTTGCCCAGGTGCAGGGTCGGATGGACAAAATGCGGGTCGAGGTTGAAGCCGCCCATGCTGTTGCGCGTCAGCTTGACCAGCGGGCAGTGGCTGTAGCCGTCCAGGCTGTCGCCGTCGACCAGCAGCACCACGTTCAGGCGCAGGCTGGTGATTTCGTTTTCCAGCTCGCCTTCGTTGAGGTCGGGCAGGGTGTCGAACTGTTTGCGAAAGCGCCGTGCCGCCTTGTGTTCCTGGCCGTCCTCGACGTAGTTGCGGCCAAACGGCTCGGCCAGCTTCAGCGCGGCATGGACTTTCAGGTCGTTGGCCTTGAGCAGGTCCTTCAGGTCGCGCGCGGCGGGCAGCGGGTCGTGCTGCGGTGCGTCGTAGAGGCTGCCGTCGGGAAACACCAGCTTCAGCCGCTTGAGCTGCAACGTACCGTTGGCCAGGGCATCCTCGTCCACCTGCAGCGCCTGCACGCCCCAGTTGAACGGCGTTGCGCGCAGCGAAGCCTCGGCCAGCTGGTGCTGGTGAAACTCATCCTGATACTGGAAATGCTGGGGCAGCAGGAACATGCCTTCCGACCACATGACCCGGCTCTGCTTACTCATTTGGTGCCATCCACGAGAGAGTTGAAGGTTGAATCCATGGCGTTGCGTGCCGACTGGCCGGCGGCATCGCTGGCCTTGTCGAGCACCGCGTCCTGCACCTTGTCGGTGAGGCCTGGCGGGGCCTGCTCGGCGTTTTGCGCGGCGACCAGCGGGTCCGCAGCAGGCGCTGTGTTCAACACGTCGACGCCACGCATGGCGCTGATTTCGGTGTTGTCCACCAGCACCCGCAGGCCATCGGAGGAGAACCAGATACCGTCCTTGCGCAGCGAGTTGGCGTCGAACGCGACTTTCCAGCGTGCCCCCTGTTCATCGCGGAAAAACGCCGCCATGCCGACGTAGCGCGCGTTCTTCGGCAGCGGCCACTGGTCGATCTGGCCGATGCCTGGCAGCAGGGTGATTTCGCGAGCCTCGACCAAGGTGTTGCCCAAGGCTTTTTCCGGGCTGGCCCACAGGGTCTCGGCGTCGGCCGCGGCGAAGCGCTCGAGGTCGGTCAGCTGGTACACGCGCATCACCACCGACAGCGGCTGACCGTTGGCGTCGGGGTTGAGGTGGTTGCCGCCGTCGGACGTCAGGATGACCTTCTCGCTGTCGGCCAGCATGTCGGCTGCCCAGCTGTCTTCCATACGCTTGCCGATGCGGTCGGTGACCCCGCAGCCGGCCAGCGCCAGCAGCAGGGCTGCGGCGGTCAGGCGTTTGAGGGCGGTGTGCTGGTGATGCATGACGGCTAAATCTCCGAAAACGGTTCAGGCCAGGCGATAGGCGAAATCGCCATCGCTACCCAGTTCGATCACCAGGCGCTCGATTGGCGAGCCCTGGGCCATGCGCTCGAGCACGCGCTGGGCAAGCTCAGGCATCAAGGTCTGGGACAGGATGTTGTCGATGTTGCGCGCACCGCTGTCGACCTCGGTGCAGCGTGCCGCGATGGCGTTGACCAGCGCTTCGTCGTAGCTGAGTTCGGCCTGGTGGTTGCGGGCGAAACGCCTGGCAATGCGCTCGAGCTTGAGCGCGACGATGCGCGCCAGGATCTGGTCCTGCACCGGGTAGAACGGCACGATGCTCAGGCGGCCGAGGAAGGCAGGCTTGAACACCTGATTGAGCTCGTCGCGCAGGCCTTCGACGATGGCCGCGGGCGTTGGTCGCTCGGCGGCATTCAGGCAGGTCTGCATGATGCGCTCGGTGCCGGTGTTGGAGGTGAGGATGATCACGGTATTGCGGAAGTTGATCTCGCGCCCTTCGCCATCGTCCAGCACACCCTTGTCGAACACCTGGAAGAACAGTTCGAGCACATCGGGGTGGGCTTTTTCTACCTCGTCGAGCAGCACCACGCTGTACGGCTTGCGGCGCACGGCTTCGGTCAGCACACCGCCTTCGCCGTAGCCGACGTAGCCCGGTGGCGAGCCCTTCAGGCTCGATACGGTGTGCGCTTCCTGGTATTCGGACATGTTGATGGTGATCAGGTTGCGCTCGCCGCCATACAGGGTATCGGCCAGGGCCAGGGCGGTTTCGGTCTTGCCGACGCCACTGGGCCCGAGCAACAGGAACACGCCGATCGGCTTGTTCGGGTCTTCCATGCGCGCGCGGGAAATCTTGATGCGTTTGCCTATTTCGTGCAGGGCGTGGTCCTGGCCCAGCACGCGCTCGCCGAGCAGGGCCGGAAGGCGCTGCACGGTGTCGATCTCGTCACGCAGCATCTTGCCCAGGGGGATGCCGGTCCAGCCGCTGATCACCTGGGCGATGGCGCCACTGTCGACCAGCGCGTGCACCAGTGGCTGGTCGCCTTGCACGCGGGCCAGCTCGGCACGCAGGGCATTGAGCTGGTGGGCGTCGGCGTCGTTTTCGGCATCCAGGGCCTTGAGCTGCTCGACCAGTTCCAGCTCCTGCTGCCATTGGCTGCTCAGCTGTTGCTCGCGCTGCTGCTCGGCCTGCAGGGCAGCCTGCAGCTCGCCCAGACGGCGGGCATGGTCGTGGCCCTTGCCGGCTTCGTGGCCAAGCACGGCGATTTCCGCCTGCAGGTTGTCGATCTGTCGGCGACAGTCTTCCAGCGCCCCAGGCTGCGACGACTGCGCCAGGGCAATGCGCGCACAGGCGGTGTCCAGCACGCTGACTGCCTTGTCGGGCAGCTGGCGGCCGGTGATGTAGCGGCTGGACAGGCGCACCGCCTGCACCAGCGCTTCGTCCATTACCGCAACCTTGTGATGCTCGCGCATTTTCCCGAGCAGGCCACGCAGCATGTGAATGGCCTTGTCTTCGTCGGGCTCTTCGACCTTGACCACCTGGAAGCGGCGGGCGAGGGCGGCGTCCTTCTCGAAGTACTTCTTGTATTCGGCCCAGGTGGTGGCGGCAATGGTGCGCAGCTCGCCACGGGCGAGGGCGGGCTTGAGCAGGTTCGCGGCATCGTTCTGCCCGGCCTGGCCGCCGGAGCCGATCAGGGTGTGCGCTTCGTCGATGAACAGGATGATCGGGTGCAGGCTGCGCTTGACCTCTTCGATCACTGCCTTCAGGCGGTTCTCGAACTCGCCCTTGACCCCGGCGCCTGCCTGCAGCAGGCCCAGGTCCAGGGTATGCACGGCCACGTCCTTGAGCACTGCCGGCACATCGCCTTGGGCGATGCGCAGGGCCAGGCCTTCGACCACTGCGGTTTTGCCGACCCCGGCTTCACCGGTGAGGATGGGGTTGTTCTGGCGGCGGCGAGTGAGAATATCGACCATCTGCCGAACTTCGAACTCGCGGCCCAGCACCGGGTCGATACGGCCTTCACGGGCGCTTTGGGTGAGGTTGATGGTGTACTGGTCCAGCGCCGGGGTCTTGCCGCCGGCCTTGGCACTACTGGCTGCCGGTGCTGCCGGGCTGGCCAGCGGGCTGGCTTGCCGGGATTCGGTGCTGCCTTCTACCAGGCCAGTGAGGTTCAGGCGCAGGTCGTCGGCGTTGATTTTCTCCAGCTCCGGCGCCGAGGCGATCAGCACGCGCCGCAGTTCAGCGTCGTCGAGCAGGGCCAGCAACAGGTAACCGCTGCGCACCTGGCCGACACCGTATTCGATCGACGCCAACAGCCAGGCCTGCTCGATCATGCGGGTGATATGTGGCGACAGGGCCGGGGTGCGGGTATTGCCTTTCTTGAACGTGCCCAAAGCCGTGACCAGCTGCGCCTGCAGGCGTTCGGCGACCACATCGTAGTGGCGCATGATCGGCGCCAGGTCGCTGTCGCCGGCGTCGAGCAGCTGCAGCAGCAGGTGCTCCACTTCGACGTCGTAATGGTGCTCCGACAGGCACAGGGCCGCCGCGCTTTCAGTGGCCGTGCGGCTGGTTTCGTTGAGCTTGGCGAACAGAGACTTCAGGTTCACAAGGCGACCCCATCGTAAGGTATTTGGAAGACGGCGCAACGCGAAGGCTCCGCGTCACGACCGGGGCGTTTGAGCCAGCCCAGCCAGCCCAGCGCAACATTGCCGCTGCGGCCCAGCTGGGCGCGCGGCACTGCCTCACGCTGCAGGCGCGGGGCGATTTCGAAGTCCAGCTGGGCGCCGATATAGAAGCGCACCAGCTCGACCAGCTTGCGGTAGCACGCGGTGCCCGGCTGAAAGCGCCGGTAATCGGCCAGGCTCAACGGGCCCAGCTCGATACGAATGCTCGACTGGTAGTCCCAGACCCGGTTGCCGGCCACGGCGCTGTGGCCGAGCTGGGCGTTCTTGCGCCCGAGCTGGGTGCACTGTTCGGGCTGCAGGTGCAGCCAGCGCCCGGCAAACTGGCACACCGTGACCGGCAGCGCGAAATAGAAGCCGAGCATGCGCTCAAGGTTCAGCGCGTTGCGCGGCTTCTGGCTGAGCAGGCCGGCAAAATAGCTGAACAGCTCGCGGCGCAGCGCCGTCGGCTGCTGCTCGAACTTGAGCTGCTGCGCGCGCGGGCCCAGGCCGACCAGGTTGAGCAGGTAGCCATCGAACGCCGAAGCGCCATTGCGTTCGTGTTCGATATGAAATTTGTACTTCTGCCAGGCCTCGTAGAACAGCGTGGTCATGCGGTGCGAGAAAATGTCGAGAAACGCATGGGCCGCATCGTCGCGGTACTGCACATGGCGCTCGAGCAGCAGCTCGGTGTACGGCCGCGGCAGTACGCCCGATGGCCCGACCAGGCCCATGAACGTGACCTGCAGCTCGGACAGCGGCAGGCCGGCCGGCGACACTTTGCCTTCACGCTCGAAGTGCAAGTCGCTGACCTCGCTGGCGGGGAACGCCAGCGACAGCTGGGTGCGAAAGCGCAGCGGGTCTTCATGCGGCCGGGTTGCCAGGTCCATGCGCCCGGTACGGCTGTAGTGCAGGCGGAGCAGACGCACCAATTGAAAGAATTCGAATCGGTGCGGCTCGGCTCGGGCCTGATCGATCAGACCAGGGGCTGATCGCCAGTGCGGGCTGGCCATTGGGCGACTCTCTTTTCTCGTTGTTGGGTGCGCAGGGTCAGTTGGGTAAAGCTGTTCATCGAGCAGTACTGGCCGAAGAAATGGTCCAGCACCGTGCCGAACAGAAACACGCCGCTGCCGGTGAACTGGCTCTCGTCCAGGGTCAGGGTAATGCCGACACCGCGCACGAAGTTCGGCCGCGGGTGGCCGATACGGGCAACCACCGGCTCGCTGTCGATGGCCTTGATGCCATTGATCTGCTTGCGGATGGCCGACACGTTGCGGTAGTTGTAAAGCGACAGCAGTTCGAGCAGCACCTCGCGGCCCTGGCTGACCAGCGACAGGTGGTTGAGCGAAAGGTGGGCGATAAGCCGCCAGATCAGCCCTTTGCCCAGTGGCACCCGCACGGTGGCGGTAGGCTTGCGCAGGCAGCGGATGTCCTTGATCACCGAGTTGGCCGGGATGTTGAAGTCGCCGCGCTCGCCACCGAACGGCAGCATCAGCGGTACATCGCGGTTGCTGCAGGTCAGCCCGATGCTGAGGGTGTCATTGCTGGCGTCGATCAGTTCGAGGTTACGGTCGACCACGCGGATGCTCATGGCCGTGGCATCGCCCTGGCTGCGTCGCCGGGCCGTCCAGAAACTGCTGCGCGGGTCCTGTTCGCCACGTGGCTCGAAGAACGGCTGGCAGGTGTCGACCTGATCGACGCCGCCCAGCTTGCGCACCCGCCGTACGCGGTCGATCGATACCACTTCGGCGGCATTGTGCAGCCGTGTGTCCGGGGTGACCGGGTACTCGTGGCGGGTGTGCGTCAGCTTGATCGGCTCGGCCTGCTGGCGGAACAGGTTGATGATCGGGGTGCAGTTGAGCTTGAAGTTGTTGCGCCCGATGTTCTGGGTCAGCCGGGTCAGGCGATCGCTGAGGTCGTAATCGGAGAAATAGAAATTCAGCTCCACCTGCTCGACGGCCTTGCCCTGCAGGATGCGGGCAAAGCCGCTGAGGTCGAAGAACATGAACTTGTCGGGGAAAGTGAAGTACTCGTGCAGCAGGCGGTAACCCAGGAACGAGCGTTCGGAGTAGTCCACCAGGCCTTCGTCGCGGGCATAGCCCACGGGCTTCAGGGCATCGGCCGCAAGGGCCACTTCGCGGGTGCGGCCCTGGTCCTGGAAGCTCAGGGTAACCTTGGCCAGGTTGTTGAACAGCAGCTCGTACAGCTGCAGCATCAGCGTCGCTTCGCCGTCGAGGAAAAACCTCAGGCAGTCCATTTCCATCTGCCCGAACAGGGCATCGCCGGTAGCCCCCAGGCGGATCCGCAGGTGCGCCACCAGGTCGGCGCTGTGGCCATTGAATGCCGACCGTTCCATCTCGCTGAACGAGGCCTGCTGCACGGCGATAGGCCACAGCGCTACCGGGTAGCAGGTGCGGAACTTGCAGACCACGCCTTCCACGGCATTGGCATGCATCTCGGTATGCCGTGCAACGCGGTAGGCTTCGGTGACCTTCTCGTGCTTGCCCAGGCTCAGCTCGGCGATCGACATCGACGGGGTAGGGCGCAGGTAGTGGGGGTACAGCACCTCGAGGAAAGACTCGACGATTTCCGGAAACTCGTCATCGAGCTTTTTGTGCACCCGCGCAGACAGGAACGAGAACGCCTCGATCAGGCGCTCGGTGTGCGGGTCCTCGCAGTTGTCGCCCTCTATCAGCAGCCGCGAGGCGATCTTGGGGTACTGCGCAGCAAACTCCTGGCCGAGGAAGCGCAGGTGCGACAGTTCCCTTTCGTAGTAGGGCAGCAGTTCGTCGAGCATCAGTTGAGGTTCTGCACTTTGTATTCCTGGGTGTTGACCTGCAGCACAGCGTCGAACGACACCTGGCGGCTGATGTCCTGCAGGCGCAGCACGGCGTCTACCCGGAAGGTCAACATGCGATGGCCGTTCTGCTGGGCCAGCAGCTGCACACGGACCCGGCGAAAGCGCCGGTCGCCGGTGCTGATCGCCCGCTCCAGCTGTTGCTGGATCAGGCGACGATCATGCGGGTCGAGCACGCTGCGGCTGATGAAGTCGGGCATGCCGTATTCAAGGATGGAGCCACCAAGCTGGCTGAAGCCGGCGAGCTCGGCGGCGACCAGGGACTGGCGGGTATTCACCAGCACCTCGAGGTCGCGGACGATGCTGGCCTTGTACTCGGCCAGCGAGCAGGTGCGTTGCACCGCCGGCTCGGCCGACTGAAAGGGTCGGTCGTCCAGCAGCCGGTCGAGCAGCGAGGGCAGCAGGCGGGCCTGGTTACTCATGTGTCATCCCTGTACACACCGGGCCGTCAGCCGCGCGCGCCTTGTGGCAGTTCGGCGACCAGCCGCAGCGAAGCGGTCAGTTCGTCCAGCTGGTAGTGCGGGCGCAGGTAGGTCACGGCCTTGTACACGCCTGGCTTGCCTGGCACCTCGAACACCTCGGCGCGGGCCTCGCGCAGCGGGAATTTGGCCTTGGCCTCCTGGCTGGCGGTGTCGTCGAGCAGCACGTAGCTGGCCAGCCACTGGTTGAGGAACCGTTCCACGTCCATGCGCGAGGCGAAGCTGCCGATCTTGTCGCGCATGATCGCTTTCATGTAATGGGCGATGCGCGAGGTGGCGAAAATGTACTGCAGCTGCGCAGACAGGCGGGCGTTGGCGTTGGCGATGTCGGTGTTGTACTGCTTCTGCTTTTGCGCCGACTGGGTGCCGAAGAACGCGGCGTAGTCGGTGCCCTTGCAGTGCACCAGGGGGATGAAGCCCAGGTCCGACAGCTCTTTTTCGCGGCGGTCGGTGATGGCGATCTCGGTCGGGCACTTGAGGGCGATCTCGCCATCGTCGGTCTTGAAGGTATGGGTCGGCAGGCCTTCGACCAGGCCACCGCCTTCCACACCGCGGATCGCCACGCACCAGCCGTAGCGGGCAAAGGCATCGGTGACCCGGGTGCCAAGGGCGTAGGCGGCGTTCATCCACAGGTATTTGTCGTGGTCGCGGCCGTCGACGCTTTCGACGAAGTTGAATTCCTCCACCGGCGTGGTATCGGGGCCATAGGGCAGGCGCCCGAGCACGTGTGGCAGGGTAAGGCCGACGTAGCGCGAGTCTTCCGAGGCGCGGAACGACTTCCACTTGGCGTATTCGACGGTATCGAAGATGTTTGCCAGGTCACGCGGGCCGGACATTTCGGTAAATGAATCCCAGCCGAACAGTTCGGGGGAGGCCGCCGAGATGAACGGCGCGTGGGCCGCAGCTGCCACGTGCGAGACTTCTTCGAGCAGGTACAGGTCTTCGGGGTTGCGGTTGAACTCGTAGTCGCCGATCAGCATGCCGAACGGCGCACCACCGAAGGTGCCGTACTCTTCTTCGTAGACCTTCTTGAACAGCGCGCTCTGGTCGAATTCGCTGGCGGCCTTGAGGTCGCGTACCAGGTCCTTCTTCGAGGCGTTGAGCAGGTGGATCTTCAGCGTGGTGCTGGTTTCGGTCTGGTCGACCTGGTATTTCAGGCCGCGCCAGGACGCTTCCAGCTGCTGGAACTCACGGGCGTGCATGATCTCGTTCATCTGCTCGGAGAGCATCGCGTCGATTTCGGCGATACGCGAATCGAGCACGGCGATCAGGTCTTTGCTCGGGGTCATCTCGCCCTCGAGCACCTGGTTCACCAGTTCGCCGATCAGGTCGCGGGTGCGGTTGCGCTCGGTGTCGGAGCGGGCCACGCGGCTTTGCGAAATGATGCTGTCGAGCAGCGAGGGCTGTGGCGCGAAGTTTTCCACTTCGACCAGGTCGCCGGCCTGTTGCGGTGCGGTTTGCTTGTCGGTCATGTTCGGGCTCCTGCTCAGGGGCGATCGCTGCTGGATGGGTCGTTCACTTCGGCTTCACGGCCGAATTCCTTGCCCAGGGTCTTGAGCTTTTCGGTGTTCTGCAGCACATCCATCAGCAGCTCTTCGAGCTTGTCGTTGCCGCCCATCTTGTTGCGCAGGTCGGCCAGCTTGTTGCGCACTTCCAGCAGCTTGCGCAGCGGCTCGACTTGCTTGACCACGTTCTGCGGCTCGAAGTCTTCGAGGCTGTTGAAGTTCAGCTCCACGCCCAGCTGGGTGCCGTTACGGGCCAGGGTGTTGTCGACGCGGTAGGTGAGCCGCGGCTTGATGCCCTTGAGCACGCCGTTGAAGTTGTCGCGGTCGATGAACACGAACTTGCGGTCCTTGAGCTTGGGCAGCGGTTCCAGCGGGTTGCCGGAAAAGTCGCCCAGTACGCCGACGACGAAGGGCAGTTCCTTTTTCTCGATGGCATCGCCGATGTCCACGTCGTAGGTGATATGAACCCGAGGCGCGCGAACGCGGTCGAGTTTGTGCTGGGTGCTTTCCTTCTTCGCCATCGTGTTCTCCATTGCGAGCAGTTCGCTGCGAATCATTGCGCGGGCCGTTGCCAGGCCCTTCGCGTTACAGGCCTTCGATCGTCAGCAGCAGGCGCTGACGGATTTCGTCGTTCATTTCCAGAATGTTGTCGCGGCCGACCAGCTCTTCGAAGCTGGTGTTGCCGGCAATTTGCGTGCTGCTGCGGATAACCGAATCGTCGGGTAGTGCCGATCGCACCGGCGAGCTGATAACGCAGAACGGCAGGTCGCCCAGGCCCTTGAGGCGCTCGAAGCTGAGGCTGAAACGCAGCCCTTCGAACAGCCGGCCAAGGCCTGGCGACTTGCTCAGGCAGTAGAACAGCACCAGGTAATGCACCACGAAGCGGTACAGCTCGGCGCTGCTGCGGTTGGGGTCATTGATGACCGCGCGAAAACGCGCCAGCTCGAAGCCCTGGAAGCCCACCACCCAACGCACCGGGCTGGTGATCCGGATGACCTGCCCACTCGGGGCCAGGACCTTGTCGTATTCCAGCGGGAACAGTTCCGGTGTGGTGCTGATGAGGTTGAGCGGCACTTCCAGCTCACTGACCAGCTGGAACGGTGCGGCCGAGCCGATGCGTTCGTAGAGTTCGATCAGCGACTGGAAGTGGCCCTGGGTTTCACGCCCGCTGCTGCGCTGGGCGCCTTGCAGGTATTCGCCAAACAGGTTTTGCGGACGAATCAGCGGCGCCGCGGTGGCGAGGTAATCAGCCGCCTGCGCTTTCAGCGCATCGGCGATCGCCCGCGTCTGGCTACGCAGCTTGATCAGTGCTTCGACATCGAATGTCTGGGTCATCGGTGCATCGTCCATGTGCCTGCTTGATCGTCCTGAAACGCCAGTGGCGAGGACCTGAAAATCGCGCCTTTCGGCTGCGGAAAATTGGGTGCTGGCACATGAATATCGTGTTGCCAGCAATGCCGAGTAGGGCACCCCGCTGCGGAAGAAGTTCCGGCAAGGGAGGCGATTTTTTCCCCGTTTTGTGCAGAGACGCAATAATGGCGCCGTGACATTGGCTGTGTGTTGGGGGCGCAGAAAACGGGGCCTCGCCCCTAAAACGTGGGCGTGCAGGGCTAAAAAAAATGCTGAAAATCGCGGGTAAAAATTTTTTATAAAAAGTGAAGCAGGTCTCACTTTTGGGCCTGGGCGCAATCGTATGGGCACTGGCAAGGTTGCCGTATGATGATGGCAGTACGGGCAGGGGCTGGGCATCGAGAGCGTGCATCACGCATGATGATTGGCAGCTACGGCAGTAACGGCTAGCGCTCACCGCTCTCCAGGCAGGCATAAATCACTGCCAGTCAGTCAAGGCGAATGGGGCTGCTGCGCAGCCCATCGCCGGCAAGCCAGCTCCCACCCAGACTGCATCGAATTCATGTGGGAGCCTGGCTTGCCGGCGATGGGCCGCAAAGCGGCCCCAATTGCCTTTTCGCTGCGCGGCCAGATCGGTCGCCTTTCGCACATAACCGAAAGAAATCGTGGGTTTCCTGGCGTACCTGATGTGATCAGTTTGACGTAATCAGGGCTTGCTCATTTTAGCTTGGAGCATCTGAAAAGCTTTCGAGCTTCGGCCGTCGATGAGTTCGATGTAAAACGAGGCATAGAGCGCTTCAAGGTCGCGGCATGCGCCCAGCCGGGTTTCGGTGAAGTAGCGATGGCCAGGGATATCGCGCGCCTCCATGGGGGTGGTAATTTCTTTATTCGCAGCTCGCTTGAGCAAGCCATCCAGATCCTGAAGCAACAGGGCTGCAGCGCGCTCTTGCTGTTGATAGTGCTCAAGCGAGTCGCGCAATGCCATGGCTGCGAGTTTCAGTGCATCTGGATTCATCGTTGGATTCCTGGTTGTCTATCGAACCGAGAAGCCTTGAGTGTTGATCATTAGCCCCGGTTAGGGGCCAAGTGCCGAAGCGCTTCGCCTGCTCGCTATAGGCTATCTGGGCGCGGTTTTCAGTTTATGCGGCATCAGTCGTAGGCCGGAGGTCTTTTTTAGCGGCCATCGACCTGAACGCAAATATCCTTGCCATCGATTACCTTGCATGGCCAGTTATCGTTGATGTAATGATCCGGCTTGAAACATACCCGCTCATCGTTGACCCAGAATAAATGCCAGGCTGAGCCTGAGATCAGCAATTTTGAACAGGGCGTGTAACCTCTGGCCAGTAATGCGCCGGAGGTCAGGATCATTACGGCAGGTACGATATAGAAAAGTGTTTTCAGCGACAGTGCGAACATCAATGTCTGGAAGCGGTGCAGGCGCGAGCCGAGGGGTGGGTCAAACTTCTTGCCTGTCAGTGCGCACGTAGCGGTTCCCACGAGCAGAATGGCAAGCGCTGGCGGCGCCATAAGCAGGCCAAAAGCCAGGTAGGGGGTTTCTACTACGGGCGCTGCCCGGTAAAGCCTGCCGTACAGGGGCAGCAGGTAGTGCGCATAGGCGTACACCGAGAAACCACCGACCAGCAGTAGCATGATGATGAATACGATAGCCAGCAGTCTGAATTTGACCGGTGTGAGTTCCAGTGATGGCAGAGTCGGGTGCATGTTCGTCATTAAAATTTAGGTAGATTGAATGTGGGCAGAGACGGAATTGAAGGCAATCTGGGCGCACTCGGCCAAGCGGGTAGATCGATCCCGTCCGGGCGTAGCTTGCGGATAACCCATGACTTGGCCTCATCATAAAGCTGGTCTGCAATGTTGCCAGCAATGTTGGCGGTGGTTTCTTTCAGGTAGTTTTGCAGGTCCGCCGCCTTGATTTCGGTAAGTGTCTGGTGGAGTGATTCCAGATGGTCAGTTGCATAGCGCAACCCGGCTTTTACCGAATTTTTTATCCCGAAGTGGTTATCAAGAGCGTTCAAGCCAAGGCCTACCGCAAAGACGAAGAGTGCGCCTGCAATCACCGGCGCAGCGGCGGCGGTAAAGAATGTTCCCGCCAGCACAGCCGCTGCGTAGCCGACTGCTGTAGCAATGCCGGCCTTGATCAGTTCAACGCCGACGCCACCAAATAGATCGCTCATGATGTGTTCATCAGCGAACACCCATTCCGCGACTTCGATAGCGACTGCCACATAGCAGGATAATTTGAATCCTTTGATGGAGGAGCCACGAACACCATATTTACCGATACCCATGCTGATCAGCTTGGCGTTCTGGATGCCGTAGCGAGGCGCATCCAGCGTTTTGCGCAGGCCAGGGTAACCGGAGAGGACCACGTATTGCTTGCCGTTGCGCACGATGTAGCGCACTTTCGTGCCCAAGCCATTCATGTCGCGAATGAAACCAATGATATTTTTCGCATCCCACGCTGCCATTGCGCCGGGCACGCCCCAGGTGGTATTGACGAAAGTGTGGGGCAGGCCGTTGTAAGTAGACCTTATGCCTTGCCAGGTGCCAGTCAACCTATCGGCCTGTGTTCGGGTACACACCTGAAGTGGTTGCGTAGCACCCTGTGCTTTCTGGGCGAACTGGCCCTGAAAGTCTTCCACCGACATGATCACCATTTCCCGGTGATTCTGGTCCATGTCTCGGTCCAGTTGGCTGAGTTGGGCTTCACTCACGCTCATGGCAACGCTCCCTGATATTCGCTGTGTACGGCCTGGTAGCCAGGCGCAAGGAGCCTACACCCCAGACGTCAGCCAGATCAAACGGGGGGACATATTCCGATGTAATTAATCCAGGAAGCGTCTAATGGGAAATCGCTATCAGTTACCATTGGCGGAAGTGGCCTCTGCTCTTGATTCAGGGCTCTCTGGCTTATCGCCATCATTTGACAGCCCACGCCAAGCACGTTTTCATTGTTGGATTTCCAGCTTGATGCAGGATGCATTGATATGATTACGGATGCCCTTGAGTCGATGCTCACACAGCATCAACGCCTGTTCACCTTTGACTCACCTCTGCCCCCTGAGCAAGAGCTGCAACTCCTTAGCTTCAGTGGTCGCGAGGCCATTTCCGAGCTGTTCAGTTTCCAGGTAAACCTGATTTCCCAGGACGCCCGCATCGAGCTCAAGAAGCTGATCGGCAAGAAAGTCACGGTGGGCATCGCGCTCGCCGATGGCAGTACGCGCTACCTCAGCGCGCATGTTTCCGACTTCGTCCACACCGGTGCCGACGGTGGCATTGCCAACTACACCGCCGAGCTGGTGCCATGGATCTGGATTCTTAGCCGCCGCCGCGATTCACGTATCTTCCAGGACAAGACCACCGAGCAGATCGTCAAGGAAGTCTTCGCTTACTACCTGACGTTGGCCGAGCATGAGTTCCGTCTTAGCCAGCCCCTCAAGCCCATCAGCTACTGCACGCAGTATCAGGAATCGGACTTGAATTTCGTGCTGCGCCTGCTTGAACAGGAGGGGCTGTTCTTCACGTTCGAGCATTCTCAGGAAGGCCATCGCATGATCATCAGCGATGACAGCAGCATGCTGCCGCAGCTGGAGCGTCAGCCGCTGATCAGATACCACAGCGCCTCGGTAACCGAGACCGCTGACTCGATCACGGCGTGGTCCTCGGCGCGACGCATGCAGCCAACGCGCCTGGCCCTCAAGACGTTCGACTACAAGCAGCCTGGTAACCCGCATCTGGTGCAGCTGAACTCTGTCAACCAGCAGGGTGAGGTCGGCCAGTACGAGGTCTTCGAATACGAGGGCCTTTACGGCTACGCAGACTCCGATGAAGGTGTGCGCAAGGCACAGCGCAGGCTCGAGGCGATGGAAGTGGACGGCAAGACGTTCCATGGCCAGAGCAACTGCCGCGCGATGGAGGCCGGCCAGTACTTCGAGCTGAGCCAGCATTACGATCACGACAACGACGCCCCCGACGATCGCCAGTTTCTGCTGCTTTCCGTTACCCATTGGGGCCAGAACAACTACGCCAGCGACGGTGAAGCGGGCTATCGCAACAGCTTCAGCTGTATTCGTCGTAAAATCCCGTTCCGCCCCGCAGCGCATACACCGAAGGCTGGCATCAGCGGACCGCAGACAGCCATTGTGGTCGGCCCGCCCGGCGAGGAGATCTACACCGATGACCTGGGCAGGGTGAAGTTGCAGTTCCACTGGGACCGCAATGGGGAGTACAACGACCAGAGTTCCTGCTGGGTCCGCGTGGCCCAGTCAGGTGCCAGCGGCGGCTTCGGCAGTATCCAGATCCCGCGCGTCGGTGACGAAGTGGTGGTGGTGTTCCTCGACGGCAACCCCGACCGCCCGTTGATCATGGGCAGCCTCTACAACAGCAGCAACACGCCACCGTGGGCGCTGCCGGCCAACAAGACCCAAAGCGGTTTCCTGACGCGCTCGATGAAGGGCGACGGCGGTACAGCCAACTTCTTCCGCTTCGAAGACAAGGCCGGCGCCGAGCAGATCATCATGCACGCCGAGCGCAACATGGACACCGAGATCGAGCTGGATGAAACCCATGATGTGGGTAACAACCGCACGATTACGGTGGGTGGCACGCACACCGAAACCGTGAAGAAGGACACGGTAGTGCAAGTGACCGATGGCTCTTACACCTTGCAGGTCGACAACCAGTTCATCCAGATTGCCGCGAAGCAGCACATCATCCTGCAGGTGGGGGAAAGCAGCATCACCTTGACCCCGGAAGGCATCGAGATCAAGGGCAAGGCCATCGTCACCACCAGTACCGACACTACCCAGATCACCGGCGCCGCAGTGCGAATCAACGACTGAGGCGGGTTCATGCAAAAGACCTCGATCTACGACCGCCTCTCGGCCAAGCGCGAAGCGCAAGCGGAAGCTGCGCGGCTGGCAAGGCTCGCTGAACCCGCCAACATGCCCGAGCCTGCGCCCGAACCGCAACCACTGGCCACCGCGTTGCTGGACGTGGCCAGTGGCTTTACCTTCGCCGGTTTCCACCTGCAGTTTCCGGCCGGCTTTCGCTTCCGCGATATCCAGACCACCCTCGAGCATGAAGGCGAAGCGGTCAGCCTTCGCATCCGCCGTCGTGACGTCCGCCCCAGGCAGACGCTGGAGGCGTTGTTCGACGAGGCAATCAAGGCCCTGCGCGAATTGACCCCGCAGCTGCGCCTGATACGTCAGCGTGATTGCCACCTGGCTGGCCACCCGGCCAAGGTGCTGGACTTTCACTTCACTGCTGGTCATGAGCCTCGGCACGGTCGCCTGGTCGGCGCGTTGGTACCCGTAGCCGGCAGCGATTTGCAGCAATGGCTGGACATTTCCAGCGTGATAGACCCGAGCAAGCCAGGCCTGAGCCAATGGCTGGCAGATTTCGACCGTATGCTCGATGGCTTCGCGCCGGGCTGAACCCGTTCTTCTTTATCAGGAATTTCCATCGCATGGATTACGAGTTGCAGGAAGGCAGCATTGCGCTGCCGGCAGGTTTCGAGGACCGCACGGTCAACATGTTCGTCCTGGGTGCCAGTGTGCCCGCGCCCTTGAGCATTACCGTCTCGCGCGACACCTTGCTGCCTGACGAAGCGTTGCCGGCCTACGTTGATCGCCAGGTCAAAATGCTCACCTCCAAGCTGCGCGGCTACACCCGCATGGGCAACAAGGCTGTCGCGCTTGCGGCCAGCGCGCCTATCGCTGGCATCCAGATCGACGCCTACTACATGAACCAGGGCCGTCCGCTCTATCAGCGCCAGGCCGCCTTCATCATCAGCCCCGGGCGGGCGCTGATCTTCTCCACCACTGCACAGGCCGACTTCAGTGCCCAGCAGAACCAGGACTGGGACAACCTGCTGGCCAGCTTCACCCCGCGCCACCCGGTCGTGACCAGCCCCGAGCCCGGCGAACAGGAGTAACCCTCATGTTCGAAGCGGCCAGGTTCGGCGACGAGATATCGCACACAAGCGCCCTGGGGGGCTTCCTGATCGGAGCTGCCTTGGGTATCGCGCTGGTGGCCACGGTGGCCATCGCCACCTTCACTTGCGGGTTCGGCGTGGCCTTGCTGGCCGGCCTCGCAGCCGGTATCGGGGGCAGCTTGCTGACCGCTGCCGGAGAGGCGATAGGCAGTATGTTCTCGTCCCCCTCAGGGACCATAACCACTGCCTCACCCAACGTGTTCATCAACAGCCGCAAGGCTGCCCGCGTCGAAAAAAGCATCGGTGCCTGCGACAAGCACCCCGGGCCGGTGCAGATTGCCGAAGGCTCGACCAACGTCTTCATCAACAGCGTGGCCGCTGCGCGCAAGGGCGACAAGCTGACCTGCGGTGCGACCATCTCCGCAGGCTCGGACAACGTCATCATCGGCGGCGGTACCTACCGCTACCTGCCGGTGGACGATGAGATCCCGGAATGGCTGCGCACCACCGTGGATGTGCTGATGGCCATCGCCGGCGCTGCGGGCGGTATCGCCCAGCTGATCAAGGCCGGTACCCAGGCCGGCATGAAAGCTGTCATGCCCTGCGCCCTGAAGTTCACCGCAGGATTCGTCGCCGGTGAAGTCGCCAGCCGCTACGTGGTCGAACCGGTGGCGCGCAAGGCCATCGGTGGGCTGGTCGGCAATCCGGTCGACCTCACCACTGGCCGCAAACTGATCCCCGATGAAATCGACTTCAGCCTGCCGGGCCTGATGCCTATCGAGTGGTCGCGCTTCTATGCCAGCGACCTTACCGTCGACAGCGTACTCGGCCGCGGCTGGGTGCTGCCGTGGGAACAGAGCGTGCGCCGCCAGGGCTCGTTCATCTACCTTACCGATAACCAGGGCCGCGAAATCCCGTTCGTGGCCCTGCAACCGGGCGAGCGTATTTACAACCCCAACGAGCAGGTGTACCTGGTATGCACCGAGGGTGGCCACTACCTCCTGCAAACCCTCGACAACCTGTTCTTCTACTTCGGCGAAGTGCCGGACACCAACACCGAAGTGCCGCTGCAACGCATCGAGAACGCCCTCGGCCACTTCCTGCATTTCACCCGGACCCCCGACGGCACCCTGACCGACATCAGCGCCACCGGCGGCACCCGCGTGCACCTTCACTACGACAACCCGCTGGGCCGCCTGACCGATATCAAGCGCGTGGTCAACAACCAGGCGGTCGAAACGCTCACCCAGTACCGCTACGACGAACACGGCCAGCTGACTGCGGTAATCAACCGCAACGGCGACACCGTGCGCAGTTTCAGCTACGCCGAAG
>NZ_JABMCW010000410.1:0-4292 GCF_013179705.1 Pseudomonas sp. CM25
CCTTGTCAGCTGCGTAAGTCTGACGGGTCTGAATGAAAGAGAAGCTCCTGCATGCAAGGTTTTTTTTTGTTTGTGCGGTCCGTGTCGGGCGGACCCTCATCGCCCATTTGTCTGAAATGGATAAATACCTGTCCGGTTTGGCAATGCAGCTTCAAGGGTGTTTAATCTCACCTCTAAAAACCGCTCCAAGCCTTGAAAACAAAGGCCCAGACAGTTTTCACCGTTCATCGAAAATGCTGTAGACACATTGTCTAACAGTGCCATATAGTCGTTATACAAATAGTAGACATAGCGCTATGACAACAAAGAAGGCCGCCATGAAAGCCACCGTTCAACCACTCACCGCAGAAGTGCCGCAGGACCGCAAAGCCGTCCTTGCAGAAGCACTGCGCCGCCGGATCCTCAGTATGGAACTGGCCCCGGGCGCCGTGGTGGACGAGCTGGCCCTGTGCGACGAGTTTGGCCTGTCGCGTCCCCCGGTGCGTGAGCTGCTGCGCCAGATCGCCGCCGAAGGCTACATCGAGCTGGAGGCCAACCGCGCGCCACGCGTCGCCGCCATGAACCACGAGTCGCTGCACAGCTTCTATGTGGCCGCCCCGCTTATCTACGTTGCCACCACCCAACTGGCCGCCACCTACGCCAGCGCCGAAGAAATCGAAGTGCTCAAGGCCATTCAGGCCCAGTTCCGCCGCGCCATCGAAGAGCGTGACGTGGAAAACCGTGTGCTCTACAACGACGCCTTCCACCTCGAAATCGGCCGGATGGCGCACAACGACTACCTGATGCCGAGCCTGCGTCGCCTGCTGATCGACCACACCCGGCTGGGCAAGATCTTCTATCGCCACCCGACCACCGATGACATGCAGCGCGACCTCGAGGCGGCCTGCGAGCAGCACGAGCAGATGATCCAGGCCATCGAGCGCCGCGACCCGCAGATGGCTGGCCATCTGGTGCGCGAGCACTTCGAGCTGTCGCGCCGGCGCATGGCCGAGTACGCCGCACCGCAAGGGCTGGATGTACCGATCCAGATATGAAAGACCAAGGTCAGGGCCGCCGCTGCTGACCACACGACAACGACAAGATCCAGGTTAGTGACATGACAAGAATAAGTTCGTTACCTGCTGATGACGCCACCTGTGGCTGGTATCACCTGAGCAAGCCCCGCACGCCACGGCCGACCCACAGTGGTAACAGCCAGGCACGCTGGGTGGTGGTCGGCGCCGGTTTCACCGGCCTGGCTGCCGCGCGGCAGCTGGCAACGAACTTTCCGGATGACGAAATCGTGCTGGTCGAAGCCCAGGAAGTCGGCTTTGGCACCTCCGGGCGCAACGCCGGTTTTGCCATCGACCTGCCGCACGACATCGGCGCCGAGGACTACATTGGCGACATCGACATCGCCAAGACCGTGCTCAAGCTCAACCTGGGCGGCCAGGAATACCTGAAGGAACTGATCGAACGCTACGACATCGAGTGCCAGTTCCGTCATTGCGGCAAATATCAGGCGGCCATCGAAGACCGCGGCATTGCCGTGCTGGATGCTTACCGCCGCGGCCTGGACAAGCTCGGCCAGCCCTACGAAGTGATCGAAGGGCGCGATTTGCCCGATCACATCGGTACGCACTTCTACCGCAAGGGTCTGTTCACCCCAGGCACTGCTCTGTTGCAGCCTTCGGCGCTGGTAAAAGGCCTGGCCGACAGCCTGCCGGGCAACGTGTCGCTGTACGAGAAGACGCCGATCACCGACGTTCAGTACGGCGACAAGGTGGTGCTGCGCCACGCCAACGGTTCGATTACCGCCGACAAGCTGGTACTCACCACCAACGCGTTCGGCATGAGCTTCGGCTTTCTCAAAGGCCGCATGCTGCCGGTGTTCACCTACGGCAGTATCACCCGCCCGCTGACCGAGCAAGAGCAGGCGCGCCTGGGTGGCAAACCCTACTGAGGCGTGATCCCTGCCGACCCGTTCGGCACCACCATGCGCCGCACCGTCGACAACCGCCTGCTGATTCGCAACAGCTTCAGCTACAACCCCGACGGGCGCAGCAACCGCAAATACCTGGAGCGTTTCGTCCAGCGTCACCGCGAATCGTTCGCCCGGCGCTTCCCGATGCTGCCCGGGGTCAACTTTGAATATACCTGGGGCGGTGCATTGGCACTGTCGCGCAACCACATGGGCTTCTTTGGCAAGTTGGCGCCCAATGTAGTTGGCGCACTGTGCTGCAATGGCCTGGGCGTTACCCGTGGCACGGTCACCGGCAAGTTGCTGGCCGACTGGCTGGCCGGTGACAAGAACCAACTGATCGAGTTTTTGCTGAATGCCCCCGGGCCTTGCGCCAACCCGCCGCAGCCTTTGGTTTCACTGGGCTTGAACGCCAACCTGATGTGGGGGCAGTTCCGCGCAGGCCAGGAAAGCTGAGCGCTGACGAGTTGTAATTTGAATACTTGATGCCGGAGGTTATTTAGCCGGCACGGGCACCCTTTGCCCGAAATCGATGATTGGCCAGCAGGCCATTCACCCGGGGCTGAGTGCTGTATTCAGTTTCGCGGACTCGCTCGCCTTGAAAATGTGCATGTAGCAGAGTGGTAGGAACAACAATGACAAGTACCAATGTTTCGATTGAAGATGTACCGATCAACAACTTCCACCAGTTGCTGACCTTGCGTTCCGGTGGCGGTTCGTTCGTCGACGGCTGTGTATTGAGCATCATTGGCGTGGCCATGGTGCAGATGTCTGCAGGCCTCAGCCTGACCAGTTTCTGGCAGGGCATGATTGCCGCCTCGGCGCTGATCGGCATTTTCTTCGGTGGCTTCTTCGGCGGTTGGCTGACTGACCGCTTTGGCCGCAAACGCGTGTTTTTCGTCGGCCCGACCTTGTTCATCCTGGCCTCGGTGGCGCAGTTCTGGGTGGAATCGGCGCTGGCCCTGTTCCTGCTGCGCTTCGCCATCGGTATTGCGGTGGGTATCGAATACCCGGTCGCCACCTCGCTGCTGGTGGAGTTCCTGCCCAAGAAAAACCGTGGCCCACGCCTGGCCACCCTGACCGTGCTGTGGTTCGCCGGTGCTGCCACTGCCTACCTGGCGGGTGAGGCGATTTTGCGCCACGGCGGCGACGATGCCTGGCGCCTGGTATTGGCCAGTGCCGCCGTGATCGGTGCGCTGCTGTTCGCAATTCGCCTGGGCACCCCGGAATCACCGCGCTGGTTGATCAGCAAAGGCCGTTCGGCCGAAGCCGAACAGGTGATCAAGCGCGTGTACGGCAACGGTTTTTCACTGAAAAACCTGCCGGAGGAGCCCAAGACCCACAAGCTGTCGTTCCTCAGCCTGCTGCACTCCGGCTACGGCAAGCGCATGCTGTTCGTCACCATGTTCTGGACCTGCTCGGTGATCCCGGTGTTCGCCGTCTACGCGTTCGCCCCCCGGGTGCTGGGCGCACTCAACCTGAAGGGTGACTGGGCATCGATCGGTTCGATCGCCATCACGTTCCTGTTCGTGGTCGGCTGCATCATCGGCACCCGCCTGCTGAACACCATCGGCCGCCGCACCACGTTGCTGCACAGCTTCTTCTGGTCAGGGCTGGCGCTGCTGGGCCTGGGTGCCTTCAGCAACGGTAACGAGATGCTCATCCTGGCCCTGTTCGGCGCCTATGCGCTGTTCATCGGTGGCGCCCAGGTGTTGCAGCTGGTGTACCCCAACGAACTGTTCCCGACCGAGATCCGCGCTGGCGCGGTGGGTGTGGGCACCTCGATGTCGCGCATCGGCGCTGCCGTCGGCACCTGGCTGGTGCCCATCGCGCTCGACAGCTACGGCATCGGCGCAACCATGTATGCCGCCGCCGTGGTCACCTTCGTCGGCCTGGCCTTCTCGCTCGCCCTGGCACCGGAAACCCGTTCGCTGAACCTGCAACAAGCGGCTTCGCTGGGCTGAACCCTTACAACCTGCCGCAGCGTCCTTGCGCTGCGGCTTTTACGACACTGAGCAACGCACTGGAGAACCTACCGTGAAATTCGAAGGCATCTACACCCCGGCAATCACTCCGCTGGCTGCGGACGGCTCGATCGACAAGGCGGCGTTCGCCGAAGTCCTCGAATACCTGGTCGACTCGAAAATCCACGGCGTGATCATCGGTGGCTCCACCGGCGAGTACTACGCCCACACCACCCAAGAGCGCATCGAGCTGGCCGCCCAGGCCAAGGACGTGCTCAACGGCCGCCTGCCGCTGATCGTCGGCACCGGTGGCATCCGCACCGAAGACGCCGTGGCCTTCGCCCAGCACGCCAAGGAAATCAAGGCTG
>NZ_JABMCW010000411.1:0-4285 GCF_013179705.1 Pseudomonas sp. CM25
CTTCGCGGCTAAAGCCGCTCCCACAGGGACTGCATCAGGCTTGACGGCCTTGCGGTCCCTGTGGGAGCGGCTTTAGCCGCGAAGAGGCCAGTACAGGTTAATGCATCAGTCGTACATCACCTTCTTCTTCCAGGTCTCTTCCTCATCGGTCTTGAGCCCTTCAGTCAGTTCGTTCTGCTCGTCCTGCGCCGGTTCCATCTTGTCCAGCACCTGGGCGTTGGCGCGGGCCAGCAGCTTCTCCAGATAGGTCAGCTGCTCTTCATACACCTTTGGCTCCGGCTGCTTGCGCAGGTATTGCACGCCGCGCTCGAACGCCAGGCGGGCCTGGCCCGGCTGGTTCTTCTGCAGGGCCATCTGGCCGAGGCTGTTGAAGAACTCGATGTGCAGCAGCACCAGGATATGGCGGATTTCCTTGACCCAGTGCTTGGCCTCGGCGGCAGGCAGGAAGCCTTCCTGGGCGGCACGGGTGACCTGGTTGTGCAAGGCTTCCAGCAAGAAACGCACGTCCTTGGCCTTGACCTCGGTCTGGATCGGGTTGGGCGGGTTGTTGACCGGGATCTGTTCGCCCTGGGCTATCAAACCTTCAAGCTCGGCAATGCGCGCCTTGAGCTCGGCATTGTGCTTGTCCACCGCCAACTGGCGCTGGTTCAGGTTGAGCTCCAGACGGGTCAGCAGCAGCTTCAGCGCCGGGGTCATGAACTGGCCGGGGAAGGTCTCGGTGATTTCACCGCAGCGGCGCAGGCGGTCGGCCAGCTCGATCTTCATCCGGGCGCGCTCGAGCTTGCCGTTCTCGACCACATTGTTGAGGTAGCCGATCACGATCAGCAACGCGATACCCGCCACGATGAGCAGGGTGATCAGAAGTGGTGTCACCGTTAATGCCTCATTGAAGAAGAATTGCAGCTTTGAGTGTAGTGAGTTTGCGCGTGAGCGAACAGGCGCCGTATGTCTGTGCTGGCCCTCTCTCTATATCGACCACCTGACGCGCAGCTGCACCCCTACCGACCCGGAAGTCATTGATTTAAATAAATTTCTACAAAGGGGTTGACGCATGTTCCAACCATCCATAGAATGCGCGCCACTTGCAGCGTAAAGCACACAGCGAAACGCGGCAGGAAGTGAAAGCAGGCAGCAATGCCAGCAGCGTGTCCCCTTCGTCTAGTGGCCTAGGACACCGCCCTTTCACGGCGGTAACAGGGGTTCGAGTCCCCTAGGGGACGCCAAATTGCGGGAATAGCTCAGTTGGTAGAGCACGACCTTGCCAAGGTCGGGGTCGCGAGTTCGAGTCTCGTTTCCCGCTCCAAATTATCCGGCAACGCTTAACGGCGGGGCAGGAAATAGAAATCCAGTCTGAATCGTGAGGTTCAGGTCCTGGTGCACTGAAAAGTGTTGTGTGTCCCCTTCGTCTAGTGGCCTAGGACACCGCCCTTTCACGGCGGTAACAGGGGTTCGAGTCCCCTAGGGGACGCCAAATGCGGGAATAGCTCAGTTGGTAGAGCACGACCTTGCCAAGGTCGGGGTCGCGAGTTCGAGTCTCGTTTCCCGCTCCAGTTTAAATACTGTGGCGTCTATGCGGTACAGTGGTGGTGAAGGTCTTCATGGCGCTTCACGCCAATAGCGGTAAAGCTTCAAATTGCGGGAATAGCTCAGTTGGTAGAGCACGACCTTGCCAAGGTCGGGGTCGCGAGTTCGAGTCTCGTTTCCCGCTCCAAATACAAAAACGCCACTCTTTCGAGTGGCGTTTTTTTTTGCTTGGGATCAGGCCTTGTCTTCCAGCTGGGCAGCGGCACTCGGGAATTTCAACCAGCTCACCTTGTCGTCGAATGACACCTCGACGAGCACATGGAACTGGAAGGTGAGGGCCAATTCTCGCAGGTCGGTTTCGCTCACGTTACCCAGCACTATCTCGCCAGCTTCGGTAGGAACGGGTAGCGCATTGGCAATGGGTAGTGTGATTTCCACCTCGGTATTGGTGCGGCTCACCCCAAGGATCCAGGCGTTGACGAGCTGTGATGTATGCCGGAATTCCCAGTCGCCCAGCGTAAAGGTGGCGCTGCCCAGATTGCGCACGTTCAACGCGCCGTTGATGATTTTGGTGCACTGGACCGTTGGCAGGCCTTCGATTTTCCGTACTGTGACAAAGTGCAAAGGTGATGGCGGTACGTCAGGTTTGTCGATCTGGTAATGCAACTCGACCCGGCTGTTCATGTGCGGCGGCACATGCACGCGAGGGATCAGGTATTCACGTGCACCTGGCGAAGTGGGTGTGCTGGTGGAGTAGCCGCCGAGTGTGCCTGGTTCGCCCCAGTATGCGGTGACTGTTTCACCGGGCCTGATGTCGGCATCGTCCGGTATGACGAATGTGACGCCATTGACGGCCTTGCCTGGCTCCAGCGTGCTGAAGAAATCACTGCCTGTCGCCTCTTTGATGCGCGGCGGTGGCAGCTCGCGGGGTGGGGGGGACGGGTCTGATTTTACCGAGCGCGCCAAGGCTCGCTGAGTTGCCGTGCCGGCCCGGTCCTGGACTTCATAACGGGCAAAGCGAGTGCCGTTGCCGGCCTGGCGAATAAAGTCGCCTGTAAACACCAGCTTCAGCGTTTTGCTGCTACTTTGCGTACCCAGGAGTTCGATGTCCTCTTTGCTCAGCGTGATCATGCCGACCATCTGTTTCCCGACCGGGTCGTCGCTCCAGAACCACTTCACGGTGTCTCCTGGTTCGGCGCCAAGGAAGGGCGGGACTTCGGCCGTGACCTCGTCGTCATTGGCCTTCAGGTAGTCCTCGGTCACCCCATCACGAATGATTAGCGGGGGAAACTCCAGCTGGTCTTCATCTGGGAGCAAGGGGGGGGTCTTGTCGATGTAAACAGTCAGCGGCCGCGACTCGGAAAGTTCACCCGCGTAGTTGAGCACGTCGTAATGCAGATCATGCTCGCCTTCGATCATCAAGCGGACAGGTGCGAGGATATACAGATCTGCAGGCTGAATTGGCTTGTCGAACGCCTTTTTCTCGACCTCTTTACCATTCCAGTACAACGTCAGGTACTCGGTCCCCAGCTCTGGCGCCGAGTGTGCCCACAGCGGGAACTCGACGCGCAATGGCTTGTAGGTGGCGACAAACGCCACGACATTGGTCGGCGCTCCCTCCACATCAGGCACCAGGTCCAATACCGTTGGCGGAACGAGCAGTGCCGTATCCGTGGCCGGTGACGGCGCTGCGGTCGATGTATTGCACGGGGCTGTGGCTTCCTGGGTGGTTCTTTTACGAGTCATCGGCCTTCTCCGAGCCTGACGTTAAGACGAAAAAGGGAAGGCGCTACGGCCTTCCCTCAGTGTTCACCAGCTGTACCGCACCCCGAGATTGACGCCCCAGGGCTGTTCGATCTTGCTGCCGTGGCTGTAGTCGAAGTCGGCATGCGCTTGCCATTGCTCTGCCCATGACAGCGCCAGGCCCACACCAACCTCACCGCGCGTACCGGACAGGTCGTTGGCGAAGCGGTTGCCGTTCACCTTGATCTGGTTATCGTTGGCCCATTCATGCACGGCCGCGACGCGCAGGTAGGGCTGGAGGGTGCGCCCGTCCGCCGCGGTGAAGGTGCGCCCTGTTGTGGCGCCGAGCTTGCCCAGCAGCGAGCGTGTGCGTTCGCCCTCGGTACTCATACCGTTGTCCAGGCTGTAGTCCTTGCCCTGCACCACCAGCCCCGAGAGCTGCGCGAATGGCTCGAGGAAGTAGCCGTCTGCCAGGCTCAGGTGCCGGCCGACTTCCAGCGAAACCCCCAGCCCTTGACTGGTGTAGTCCCCCTCGGTTTTCTTGCCGTCGCTCAGGCGTACGTCCAGGCTGTTCTCGAAGCGGTTGAGCCGAGCCGTGGCGTCGAAGTAATAGCCGCTTTCGGCCTCGAACCAGCTGGTATAGGCACCGATGTGGTAGCTGTCGACGGTTGCAGATGAACCACGTGCCAGGTTGAGGTCGGACGTGCTGATGCCCGCCGTAACCCCGACCAGCCAGTTGCCATCACCGGCTGACAAGGGGGTATCGGCGCCGAACGACAAACCTTGCTGATGCTGCTGATAAGCCACGCCAGCGCTGGCCGCGACATTGTATTTATTGCCGAAGGTACGCACCCAGGCGCCGGAGTTGCCAGGGTTGCGTCGCACCTCACCCATGCGGCTGCGCAAGGTGCCTAGTTCGCCGTACCAGATGGTTGGGGCTGCGTTGGCCAGGGCCATGACCGATTGCGTACCAGGGCTGACCACTCGGGTAGTCAGGTCGAGGAACCAGTCGTTGTCG
>NZ_JABMCW010000412.1:0-4271 GCF_013179705.1 Pseudomonas sp. CM25
CACTGACCGGAGAATCATCATGCGTAACCAATATCGCCTGGGCATCGACGCCGGCGGCACCTTCACCGATTTCATCCTGGCCGACCGCGCCGGCGGTGTACAGCTGTTCAAGGCGCCATCCACACCGCAGGACGGCACCCTGGCCATTCGTGCCGGCCTGGCGCAAATCGCCGATGCCACCGGTCACAGCCCGGCCGAGCTGATCGCCAACTGCGACCTGTGCATCAATGGCACCACCGTGGCCCTCAACGCACTGATCGAGCGCACCGGGGTCAAGGTCGGCCTGCTGTGCACCGAAGGCCATGAGGACAGCCTGGAAATCCGCCTGGGACACAAGGAAGAAGGCCACCGCTACGATGCCCACTACCCGCCAGCGCACATGCTCGTCCCGCGCCACCTGCGCCGCCCGATCGCGGGGCGCATGCTTGGCGATGGCCGCGAATACAGCCCGCTGGACGAGCGCGCCATCCACGCCGCCATCGACTACTTCCGTGCCGAAGGCGTGCAGGCCGTGGCCATTTCCTTCCTGTGGTCGGTGCGCAACCCCAGCCACGAGCAGCGTGCCGCCGAGCTAGTACGAGCGGCGCTGCCTGGAGTGTTCGTCTGCACCGGTTGCGAAGTGTTCCCGCAGATCCGTGAGTACACCCGCACCTCCACCACCGTGGTCAATGCGTATCTCAGCCCGGTGATGGCGCGCTACGTGGCGCGTATCGACAGCCTGTTCCAGGAGCTTGGCGCGCAGCAGCCGGTGCGCTACTTCCAGTCCAACGGCGGGCTGGCACCCGGGCACCTGATGCGCGAGCGCGCGGTGAATGCGATCAACTCCGGCCCCGCTTCGGCACCCCAGGCCGGGCTGGCGGTGGCCCGCCCGTTCGGCATCGACAACGTCATCACCGTGGACATGGGCGGCACCTCGTTCGACATCACCCTGACCAACGCCGGGCGCACCAATTTCAGCAAGGACGTGGACTTCCTGCGCCAGCGCATCGGCGTGCCGATGATCCAGGTGGAAACCCTGGGCGCCGGCGGTGGCTCCATCGCCCACCTGGACGAGTTCGGCATGCTCCAGGTCGGCCCGCGCAGCGCCGGCGCCATGCCTGGGCCTGTTTGCTATGGCAAGGGCGGCAGCGAGCCGACCGTGACCGACGCCAACCTGGCCCTGGGCTACCTGCCCGATGGCGCGCTGCTGGGCGGCAGCATTCGCTTGAACCGCCAGGCTGCGCTGGACGCCATTCGCAGCAACATCGCCGAGCCGCTGGGCATCAGCGTGGAGCGCGCCGCGTTCGGGATCACCACACTGGTCAACCTGAACATGGTCAACGGCATCCGGCGTGTGTCCATCGAACGCGGCCACGACCCACGCGACTTCGCGCTGATCGGCGCAGGCGGCGCAGCGGGCATGCACGTGGTGCGCCTGGCCGAGGAAATCGGCATGCAGACTGTGCTGATCCCCAAGGTGGCCTCGGGCTTGTGCGCCTTCGGCCAGATCCTTTCCGATGTGCGCTACGACCAGCTCACCAGCCTGTCGATGCGCGTGGACGGCGAGCACGTGAACCTGGCGCAGCTCAACCAGGCTCTGGCTGAACTGCGCCAGCAAGGCCTGGCGAACCTGCGCGAAGACGGCTTTGGCGACCAGGCCAGCAGCTGCCACTACACCCTGGAAATGCGCTACCTGGGGCAGATCCATGAATGCAGTGTCGAACTGGAGCAGCACGCCTTGGATGACACCGGCCTGGCCGCACTGATCAGCCGCTTCCACACCCGTCACCAGACCCTGTACTCGTACAGCGAGCCGGACAGCCCGGTGGAGTTGGTGAACCTGGAATGCTCGGTGATCGGCCACCTGCCGCGCCCTCCGCAACCCGAGTTGTCGGGCCCGGCCGAGCCTGGGGTGCCGGCGCCGGGCACGCTGCGGCCGATGCTGTTCAGTGCCGACGGCGGCTGGCAAGCCACGCCCGTGTTCAACGGCAACCGGCTGCTGCCGGGTCAGACCGTGCACGGCCCTTGCGTGATCGAGGAAGACACCACCAATATCGTCATCCCGCCTGGCTGGCAGGCGCGGCTGGAGCCTTCGGCGACCTACCGGGTGACACGCGGGGCTTGATCGAAAGGTCGGCCTACGCCGATCATGGGGCCTGACAACCGCCCGGCAGTTTGCGCTGCCGGGCGGTTTGCACAATAAC
The DNA here is from genome assembly GCF_013179705.1 of Pseudomonas sp. CM25. Taxonomy (NCBI): domain Bacteria; kingdom Pseudomonadati; phylum Pseudomonadota; class Gammaproteobacteria; order Pseudomonadales; family Pseudomonadaceae; genus Pseudomonas; species Pseudomonas sp. CM25. Next base: position 2,184 of record NZ_JABMCW010000412.1, read on the forward strand.
AAGAGCTGCTTGAGTAGCTTGCCTGCAGTTCCTTTTTTCAATGCTGCCCTCTTTGAAAAAGGACCACCATGCCCACAGAACTCTCGACCCACGGCTGGCCACAGCCGGAGCGCCAGGCGCGTTGGGCCCAAGCCATCAGTGACACTTACTTCCCGTTAACCCTGGAGTTCGCCACCGCACAGCCGTTCGACGGCCACCTGCAGCGCTGGAGCACCCCCAGCACGCCGCTCAGCCTGTCGCGCCTGCGCTCCAGCCAGCTGGGCTACTCGCGCAGCAAGGCGCACATCGGCCAGGACCATGAAGCGTTCTACCTGGTGACCGTGCCGCGCAGCAGCGAGGTGCATTTCGAACAGGACGGCCAGCAGCTCAGTTGCAGCCCGGGCGGTTTCATCGTCGAGCGCGGCGATGCGCCCTACCGCTTCCATTACGGCAAGCAGAACGATTTGTGGGTGCTGAAGCTGCCCGAACGCGCACTCAAGGCCAACCTGCTCGGGCACAAGCGCTACACCCGCCATTGCTTCGATGCCAGCCAGGGCCTGGGTCGCATCTTCGTCGAGCAGCTGGACCTGTGCGCCCGCCACTTCGACGCCAGCCCAGCCGCCGCCCGCCACCTGCTGCTGGAGCAGGCCACCGCCACCCTGCTGCTGGCCTTGCAACAGGACCAGCGGGTGCTGGGCAGCGAAGGCAGCAACCTCAGCACCCTGCACCTGACGCGGGTCGAGCAGTACGTGCAGCAACACCTTGGCGACCCAGAGCTGTCGCCAGCCGCCATCGCCGGTGCCTGCGGGCTGTCGCTGCGCTACCTGCACAAGCTGTTCGCGATCACACCCTATACCCTCGGTGAGTGGGTGCGTCACCAACGCCTGGAGGCCGTGCACCGGCAATTGCGCGACCCGCACTGCCACCTGGCCATCGGCGAACTGGCGTTTCGCTGGGGTTTTACCGACCAGGCGCAGTTCACCCGGGCGTTTCGCCAGCGTTATGGGTGCACGGCGCGGGAGGTTCGGGCTGCGTGTGCGCACTGAGGCGCTGCGGCAGCATTCAGGCCAGGCGCTGAAGTTGCGCGATCACCCCCCCGCCGCGACATCCACCACCGTCCAGCTGTCATCCGGGTCAAAGCGCTTCATCTGCCCAGCCAGCTTGTCGCCATGCGGCCCGAGGTCTTTTTCGAAGACCTGGCCGTCATGGCTGATCATGAAGCTCATCACGCCGGTATCGTCGTACCTGGCCGGCCAGGCGACCATGGCGAAACCGCGGCTCATCTGGTTGCCGATCAGGTAACTGTAGGCGCCACCCGGGGCGGAGGGCCCCTGGGCATCGAGGATGCGAAAGTGGTAGCCGTACCAGGCGTCACCGACCACATCCTGGCCAAAAAGCGGGCCTAGCGGGCTGACCTCACCTTCGCCGTTGTCGTCCCAGTACAGCCCGTCATGCTTGCCCGGCTCGCTGAATACCTTCTGCGCGTATTCCAGCGCCCCGTTACCGTTATGGTCCTGGGTGGCGTAGTCCATTTGCGCGTCGTGGTAGGCCAGCAGCGACTGCAAGGTGCCCAGCTCGTTGCGGCCAATGCGCCGGGCGCGGATTTCGGCGCTGCCGGCCTTGAGGTCGAAGTGCCAACCCTGGCGGCTTTTGCTCAGCGGTATGGGCAAGGTCCAGTGGTCACTGCCTACCGCCAGTATGGCCTTGTCCTCACCAGGCCGGTCGATACTGTGCTGCGCATGGTATTGCGCCAGGAACGTGTCCACGTCGCTGCGTTGCACGCCGCCGCGCGGTATGTAGGTACGCCAGTCATCGCCCAGCAACTGGGCCAGGCGGGCCTCGTCAGCTTTTGTCTCGCCCAGCGCTGCGACAAAGGAATCCACTGCTTGCTCCGGCGTCGCGAAGGTTTGTTGCGCTGTGGCCAACGCTGAGCTGGCCATGCCTGCCGCCAGCAGCAATGCCGCCAACGCCCGGCGGCTCATCGCCGGCCCCCTGCACCACGGCGCGCCGGCGCACTCGGCCGCGATATGGCGTGCCCCGCGGCACGCGATGCATTGGGGCGCTGGGCAAACGCCTGGCTGACGTGGCCACGGCTGGCCTGCGCGCTGG
>NZ_JABMCW010000413.1:0-4259 GCF_013179705.1 Pseudomonas sp. CM25
TGCGGGTTGAGGAACTGCGGCAGCACCGCCAGCATGAACACCAACGCCTTGGGGTTGCTGACGTTGACCAGGAAACCACGGAACACCAGGCTAAGCGGCTTGCCGATCGGGCGCACGGCGGACTCGTCGCTCATGTCCATCGGCAGGGCCCGCCACTGCTTGTAAGCCAGGTAGACAAGGTAGCCAACGCCGAACCATTTGATGACCTGGAAGGCCGTGGCAGAGGCAGCCAGCACGGCTCCGACACCGGCGGCAATAATGGCGATTTGGACAATCAGGCCCAACTGCAGGCCCAGGGCGTTCCAGTAACCACGCCAGAAGCCATATTGCAGGCCGCTGGACATCGAGGCGATCGCCCCGGCACCGGGTGAAAGGCTGATCACCCAACAGGCGGCAAAGAAGCCCAACCATACTTCCATCGACATCACGCACCTCGCTCGAACATATGTTGCAAAACGTTAAGCTAAGGCGGTGGTGAAAAAATAACCAGCTATTTTTGGGGGCGTTCGCTTTGAGACCTGCATCGTCTATGAGACCGAGCGCTGAAAGAGTCAAGGCGAACACCCTTCAGTCCTCACCCAATCCAAGCCCCCCGATCAAGACAGCGCCTCAAGCTCCGCCTGCATGCTTTCGAGGGTCTCCAGCGCTTCCATCCAGGCCTCTTCCAGCTCGCCTTCGCGCTGTTTGAGCTTGGTCTGGCGCGCCAGCAGGTCACGCAACTCATCCTTGCGTGCAGCTTCGTACAGACCGCCGTCACCCATGACGGTATCGATCTCGGCCAGTTGCGCGTGCACCTGGTTGAGCTCGCTTTCCAGCTTGTCAGCGGCTTTCTTGTGCGGGGCCAGTTGCTGGCGCAAGGCTGCCGCAGCCTGGCGCTGGGCTTTCTTGTCGGTCTTGTCCGGGTTGACCGGGGCAGCGCTGGCCGGGGCGCTGCGCTGGCGGAACTCGACCAGCCAGCGGCTGTAATCGTCGAGGTCGCCATCGAAGGTATCGACCTTGCCGTCGGCCACCAGCAGGAAATCGTCGGTGGTGCTCTTGAGCAAGTGACGGTCGTGGGATACCACCACCACCGCCCCCTCGAACTCCTGCAGGGCCATGGTCAGCGCCAGGCGCATTTCCAGGTCGAGGTGGTTGGTCGGCTCGTCCAGCAGCAGCAGGTTCGGCCGCTCCCAAGCGATAAGGGCCAGCGCCAGGCGGGCCTTTTCGCCACCGGAGAAATTCACTACCGGCTCGTCGGTGCGGGCACCGTGGAAGTCGAAACCACCCAGAAAGTCGCGCAGGGTCTGTTCGCGCTCGGTGGGGGCAATGCGCTGCAGGTGCAGCAGCGGGCTGGCCTTGTCGTCCAGCGAGTCCAGCTGGTGCTGGGCGAAATAGCCAACGGCCAGGTTTTCGCCACGTACCAGGCGGCCGGACAGCGGTTCGAGCTCGCCGGCCAGGTTCTTGATCAGGGTCGACTTGCCGGCACCGTTGGGGCCGAGCAGGCCGATACGCGCACCCGGTGTGAGCTGCAGCTTGACCTTGTCGAGGATGGCCTTGTCACCATAACCCAGGCGGCCTTCGGACATGCTCAGCAACGGGCTGGAGATTTTCTGCGATTCGCGGAAGACGAAGTCGAACGGCGAATCGACATGCGCCGCAGACAGCTCCTCCATGCGCTCCAGGGCCTTGATCCGGCTTTGAGCCTGGCGGGCCTTGGTGGCTTGCGCCTTGAAGCGGGCGATGTACTTTTCCATGTGCGCGCGCTGCGCCTGCTGCTTCTCGTAGGCTTGCTGCTGTTGCGCCAGGCGTTCGGCACGGGTGCGTTCGAAGGCGCTGTAGCCGCCCTTGTAAAGGTTCAGCTTGCGCTGTTCGACGTGCAGCACATGGTCGACCACGGCATCCAGGAAGTCGCGGTCGTGGGAGATCAGCAACAGCGTGCCGGGGTAGCCCTTGAGCCAGTCTTCAAGCCACAGGATGGCATCCAGGTCCAGGTGGTTGGTGGGCTCGTCGAGCAGCAGCAGGTCGGAAGGGCACATCAATGCCTGGGCCAGGTTCAGGCGCATCCGCCAGCCACCGGAAAAGTCGCCGACGCGGCGGTCCATCTGCTCGTTGGTGAAGCCCAGGCCCGCCAGCAACTTGCGCGCACGGGCGTCGGCGGTATAACCGTCGGCGCTTTCCAGCTCACTGTGCAGGCGTGCCAGGGCGGTGCCGTCGTGGGCTTGCTCGGCCACCGCCAGTTCGGCCTGGACCTTGCGCAGGCGCACGTCGCCGTCGAGCACATAGTCCACGGCCAGACGGTCGAGGGTGTCGACCTCCTGGCGCATGTGGGCAATGCGCCAGTCACCGGGCAGCAGGCAATCGCCGCCATCGGGCGACAGCTCACCGCGCAGCAAGGCGAACAGGCTGGATTTTCCGGCACCGTTGGCGCCGATCAGGCCGGCCTTGTGACCGGCGTGCAGGGTCATCTCGGCGCCATCTAGCAAGCGCTGCGGACCACGCTGTAAAGTGAGGTTGGATAGTCTGATCATGATGGTCGCGGAGTCTACCAGCTTCCTCGGCCCATAGCGCGAGTGGAACCATGCACACCGACCTGTGGAATCACGCCCTGGCCCTGTATGCCAGGCCCGGCGTAGAGGCCGCCTGCCTTGACCTGCAGGCGCTGGGTGGCGATGTCTGCCTGCTGCTGTGCGCAACCTGGCTGCAAGCACGTGGGGTAGCGGTGGGGGACGCGCGCGTGCAGGCGCTGCGCGAGGTTGCCCAGCGCTGGCAGCAAGAAGTGGTCACCCCGTTACGCACCTTGCGCCAGCAATGGCGAGCTGCAGCGCAGGATGATGCGCAGCTGGCGACCTTGCGTGATCAGGTCAAGGGGTTGGAGCTGCAGGCCGAGAAGGCCTTGCTGGAGCGCTTGCAGAAACGCTCGCTACAGTGGCCCGCGGACTCGGCTGAGCCCACGGACGATTGGCTGACCCGGCTGGCGCCGGAACAGGCTCGGCACCACGACGCGCTGGGTCGGTTGCGCGTCGCGGCGGCCGCGCTTCAGGACGCCGAAGAAGGTGCCTGAGCCGGGGTGCTGGCAGGTGCCGAAGCGCCTGTCGAAGCTGCCGGAGAAGCTGAGTTGGTCGCAGTGGCCGGGGTGCTGGCGGGCGTAGACGGTTTGGCTTCGGCTGGCTTGCTGGCGGCCGGTTTGGCGGCGGCTGGCTTTGCAGCGGGTTTGGCCGCTGTACGTGCCGGTGCCTTGGCGGCAGCTGGTTTTGCAGCTGGCTTGGCGGCAGCGGCTTTCGCTGGCGCCGGCTTGGCCGCAGCAGTAGCTTTGGCTGCTGGCTTGGCCGCTGGTTTGGCTGCAGCAGCTTTGGCAGCTGGCTTGGCCGCAGGTTTGGCTGAAGCAGCGGCCTTGGCAGCTGGCTTGGCCGCAGGTTTGGCTGAAGCAGCGGCTTTGGCAGCTGGCTTGGCCGCAGGTTTGGCTGCAGCAGCGGCTTTGGTAGCTGGCTTGGCTGCAGGTTTGGCTGCAGCAGCGGCTTTGGCAGCTGGCTTGGCTGCAGGCTTCGCCGCAGCAGCAGTTCTGGCAGCTGGCTTGGCAGCAGGTTTGGCTGCAGCAGCAGTTCTGGCAGCTGGCTTGGCCGCAGGTTTCGCCCCAGCAGTAGCTCTGGTCGCTGGCTTGGCCGCAGCTGGCTTGGTGGTCTTGGCGGCGCGCTGATCAAGCGCCTTGGCAGCTGCTTCGCGAACCTTGCCTACACCCTGGGCCAGTTTCAGGCTGTCCTGAGCATCACGCTTGAGTTGCTGGATATACGCGCGAGTCTGGGTCTGACGTTCCTTGAGGGAATCGAGCAGGTCTTCAAGTTCGCCGATGGCTTTTTGCGCCTTGTTCTGCGCCTTGGCTTTACCTGCCTTGGCCGAATCCTGAAGTTTCAGGCGACCGTTGTGCAGTTTTTCCTGAGCCTTGCCACGCTGCTTTTCCAACTTGGCCAGCAGTTTCTCCGCATCAGCCAGCGCTTGTGAGCAGGCATCTTCCAAGTGTTCGAGCAGGCTGCCCGAAAGTTGCTGGAGCAGGTGCAACGGCGTACTTACTGGCTTCTTCTTGGCCGACATGGTTTACCTCCTGGCTGACGAGATTGCGGCTCATACTATGCTTCTGCTGCTACCGCCGCTAGGGCATGTTGACAGTAATATTTACGCCGCGTTGCATGCCTGGGCAAAGTTGTTATCTTGCAGCTGCATGAAAGTGTAGTTGCAGATTTAATCATTGCTGATATTTGCCAGTTGCCTTGCAACGCATCCCTGTA
>NZ_JABMCW010000414.1:0-4232 GCF_013179705.1 Pseudomonas sp. CM25
GAAGGCGTAGGCCGCCGACCACAGGTAAGGCACGAGGATCATCGAAGTGGCGAGGTAGATCAGCGACAGGTAGGTGCTGCTGGAGAACAGCGTGATCACCAGGAAGATCTGCACCATGGCATTGGTCAGCCACAGGGCGTTGGCCGGCACCTGGTTGGCGTTCTCGCGGCGCAGGAACTCCGGCATGGTGTGGTCCTTGGCTGCGGCGAACATGATCTCGGCGCACAGCAGCACCCACGACAGCAGTGCTCCCAGCAGCGAGATGATCAGGCCGACGCTGATCAGCACCGCCCCCCAGTGGCCGACCACATGTTCCAGTACCGCGGCCATCGACGGGTTCTGCAGTTTGGCCAGGTCCGGTTGGGTCATGATGCCCAGCGACAGCACATTGACCAGCACCAGGAACAACAGCACGGTGACAAAGCCGATGACCGTGGCCTTGCCCACGTCAGCGCGCTTTTCCGCCCGTGACGAGAAGATGCTCGCGCCCTCGATGCCGATGAACACCCACACGGTGACCAGCATCATGTTGCGCACCTGGCTCATCACGCTGCCCAGCTCGGGCGTGCCTTTGCCCCAGATGTCGGCGGTGAAGATGTCGAGCCTGAACGCGAACAGGCAGATCAGGGTGAACAGGACCAGTGGCACCACTTTGGCCACGGTGGTGACCAGGTTGATGAACGCCGCCTCCTTGATGCCACGCAGTACCAGGAAGTGCACTGCCCACAGCAGCACCGATGCGCCAATGATGGCGGCCGGGGTGTTGCCTTCGCCGAAGATCGGGAAGAAGTAGCCCAATGTGCTGAACAGCAGCACGAAGTAACCGACGTTGCCCAGCCAGGCACTGATCCAGTAGCCCCAGGCGGACGAGAAGCCCATGTAGTCGCCGAAACCGGCCTTGGCGTAGGCGTACACCCCGCCATCCAGGTCAGGCTTGCGGTTGGCCAGGGTCTGGAACACGAATGCCAGGGTCAGCATGCCGACCGCGGTAATGCCCCAGCCGATCAGCACCGCGCCAACTCCCGCGCTGGCGGCCATGTTTTGTGGCAGCGAGAAGATCCCGCCACCAATCATCGAGCCGACGACAAGTGCAACTAACGCGCCGAGTTTTAATTTTCCGGATGAATCAGACATTTAACAACTCCTGCCAGGAGAAAGTTGACGACAGCATAAATCCGTCGCCTGTGCCGTTCGCTGACGTGGGTCAGTTAATGGCGTCGTGAAGTAGGAAATTTCCTTCACGGTGCTCCTGGAGAGTGCCGACAGCTTTTGCTGCAGGCCTTTTGCGCTGGCACCTCCATGTCTTTCTAGAGCAAACGCTCCGTTCAGCCTGCGATGCTTGACGCTAGCCGTTTTTGCCGCTTTCGCAAATTTTTCACAAGAATTTCGAGTTTTATCAATTTCTTTTCTAGTTGCTGACTAGCTGCTAATTTTTACAATGGATCTGCATAGATAAAGCAGTTATGACAGCGCTAGCGTGGGTGCCTCGCTTTAATATAAGTAACACTATCTTCAAGTACCGCCTGACTGTTTCAGGCGGATGACAACAGGTGACAAGGTAGGCCCATGAGCGAACCTGGACAAAAGCTGCGCCTGGGCGCATTGATCGCGCTGGTGGTCGGCTCGATGATTGGCGGCGGGATCTTCTCGCTGCCGCAGAACATGGCGGCGCGTGCCGATGTCGGCGCGGTGCTGATCGGCTGGGGGATCACCGCGGTCGGCATGCTGGCCCTGGCGTTCGTGTTCCAGACCTTGGCCAACCGCAAGCCTGAGCTGGATTCGGGGGTGTACGCCTATGCCAAGGCCGGCTTCGGCGACTACATGGGGTTTTCGTCGGCCTGGGGCTACTGGATCAGCGCCTGGCTGGGCAACGTCGGCTACTTCGTGCTGCTGTTCAGCACCCTGGGGTTCTACTTTCCGGTATTCGGTGAAGGCAATACGCCCATCGCCATCGGCTGCGCCTCGCTGCTGCTGTGGGCAGTGCACTTCCTGGTGCTGCGCGGCATCAAGGAGGCGGCGTTCATCAACCAGGTCACCACCGTGGCCAAGATAGTGCCGCTGGTGATGTTCGTGGTCATCGCGGCATTTGCCTTTCGCGCCGATATATTCACCCGGGACATCTGGGGCCTGAGCAACCCGCAGTTCGGCAGCGTGCTGGAGCAAGTGCGCAACATGATGCTGGTGACCGTGTTCGTGTTCATCGGCATCGAGGGCGCCAGCGTGTATTCCGGGCGAGCCCAGCGCCGTTCGGACGTGGGCAAGGCCACGGTCATTGGTTTTCTCGGCGTGCTGGCGCTGCTGGTGCTGGTCAACGTGTTGTCGCTGGGCATCATGACCCAGCCGGAGCTGGCCGGGTTGCAGAACCCGTCGCTGGCCTCGGTGCTGGAGCATATCGTCGGGCCCTGGGGCGCCTTGCTGATCAGCCTCGGGCTGGCGGTGTCGCTGCTTGGCGCGCTGCTTTCATGGGCGTTGTTGTGTGCCGAAATCCTTTACGCCACTGCGCGCGACAAGACCATGCCGCGCTTTCTGACCAAGGAAAACGCCAACCAGGTGCCCGCTAATGCCTTGTGGCTGACCAACTGCATGATTCAGGGCTTTCTGCTGATCACGCTGTTTTCGGCGGGCACGTACACCAGCCTGATCTACCTGGCCTCGTCGATGATCCTGGTGCCATACCTGTGGTCGGCGGCCTATGCCGTGCTGTTGGCGGCACGCGCAGAAACCTATGCCGGGCAGCCTGGGCTGCGGCGCAAGGACTTGCTGGTGGCGATGGTTGCCTTGCTATATGCGGTGTGGCTGCTGTACGCCGGCGGGCTCAAGTACCTGCTGCTGTCGGCGCTGTTGTACGCCCCCGGTGTGATCCTGTTCGCCAGGGCCAAGCGTGAACAGGGGCAGGCTTTGTTCACGCACTGGGAAAAGCTGATTTTTGCCGCCGTGCTGGCGGGTGCCGCGCTGGCCGCCTATGCCCTTTACTCAGGGCTGCTGAGCCTGTGACGGGGCAGGGCAGGCGTGCTCCGGGCGCGACCAGATCCACAGGTTGCCCAGGGTCATGCCGGCGATGGCCAGGAACACCGGCCAGTGGTGTTCCAGAAAGGTCAGCATCAGGCCTGCACACAGCAACATGCTGATGGTCGCGCTGACCTTGGCCCGGCGCTGGATCACCTTGCCATTGCGCCAGTTGTACAGGATCGGCCCGAACAGCCGGTGGTTTTCCAGCCAGGCTGACAGGCGCGGCGAACTGCGCGTGGCGGCCCAGGCGGCCAGCAGGATGAACTCGGTGGTCGGCAGGCCGGGGATCACGATCGCGACCAACCCGATTCCCAGGCTCACGTAAGCCAGGATTCCGTACAGCAGGCGGGCGAGTTTCGAGCGGGCGGGTTGGGTCATGGTCTCACTGCAAAAACGGTTCGGCCACCGGAAGGGTGGCCGGGTACGGCGTATCAAACCAGCGCGGCATCCACAGCATAGGCGTGCTTGAGCAGTTCGGTGAAGCGCTCGAAGGCGGCGACTGCGCCACGCTCGGCAGCGGCTTCCTCTTCGGCCGACAGCGCCAGGCCATCGAGGATGCGGGTGAACTGCTTCCAGCCTTCGGCACGGCCGCCGGCCGGTTCGCCCAGGTGGCGGGCACCGAAGCTGTCGGACAATTCCAGGGCCACGGCACGCTTGATCAGAAACGCAGCGCCCAGTTTGGAGCCTTCGGAGACGAAGATCCAGCCCATTGCTTCGCCCAGGCTGGTGGTGCCCAGGGCGCCCGGCACGGCGGCCGGCACTTCGGTGTCGAGGTCGGCGAGGTCCAGGCGGGCCTGGTCGGCACGGCAGCGCTCGGCCAGGTCGGGGACGATGGCGATCAGGCGCGGGTCGTTGTACAGGGCTTGCAGCTCGGACTGGAACAGGTACTGGGCGACTACGAAGCGGGCGAAGCTTTCGCGGCTGTCGAAGGGAGCGTGGGCTTTGACCAGGGCATCCAGCTCGGCGTGCGGGGCGTGGGTGATCTGGTTCAGGCGCTGGGAGCGCAGGGCTGGGCGGTCGGTCATGGGGCAGTCCTTGGAAAAGGGGGGCGTCTAGATACAAGACGAAACAGTGTGGGCGGGACAGTAAAAAAACCGGAGTTTGTGTTGCCTGTGCCGGCCTCTTCGCGGGTGAACCCGCTCCCACAGGAACATCACAGGTCCAAGACCTGCGTGATACCTGTGGGAGCGGGTTCACCCGCGAAGAGGCCGGCACAGGCGGTA
>NZ_JABMCW010000415.1:0-4232 GCF_013179705.1 Pseudomonas sp. CM25
AAACACGATGGCCAGCCCTGCGCGGCGGGCGTTGCTGACGAACTGCTTGGCGCCGTTTATCACCCACTGGCCATCCACCAGCTCGGCGCGGGTACGCAGGTTGTGCGCCTCGGACCCGGCCTGTGGCTCGGTCAGGCAGAAGCAGCCGATCACCTCGCCCGTAGCCAGGCGTGGCAGCCACTGCTGTTGCTGTTCGGCTGTACCGTAGGCCAGCAGCGGGCCGCAGCCCACCGAGTTGTGGATGCTCATCATCGCCCCGGTGGCGCCGCAGCCGGCGGCGATTTCTTCCACGGCCAGCGCGTAGGCGACATAGTCGGTGTAGCTGCCGCCGAAGTCTTCCGGTACCACCATGCCCAGCAGGCCCAGTTCGCCCATCTTGCGCACCACGCCATCATCGATCCAGCCGGCCTTTTCCCAGGCCTGGGCATACGGGGCGATCTCGCCACGGGCAAAGTCCCGGGCCATGTCGCGGATCATGATCTGTTCTTCGCTCAGTTCCAGGTCTTGCATCTGTGTACTCCCGGGCTCACAGGCCTTCGAAGAATTGGTCGACCCGCTGGCGTTGCAGCGCGGCCAGGGTCGGCGGGTTCCAGCGCGGTTGTTTGTCCTTGTCGATGATCAACGCACGTACGCCTTCGATGATATCGCCGTGCCGGAACCACTGGCGGTCCAGGTGCAGCTCCATGGCAAAGCAGTCTTCCAGGTTCAGGTGGCGGCCACGGCGCAACATCTCCAGGGTAACCGCCATGGCCAGGGGCGAGCGGCTTTCCAGCTGGTCGGCGGTGGCCAGGGCCCATTGGTGGCTGTCGTCGACGCTGACTGCGCGCAGTTGCTCGACGATGGCGGGCATGTCGGGCAGGGCGAAGAAGTGGTCGATGACCGTGCGCAGCTTTTCCAGCGGCGCATCGCCGAGCACCTGGGTGCCGAGCGTGGCCAGCAGGTTCTGCAGGTCCTTGAGCGGCTGGTCGCCGAACTGCAACTGGTCCAGCCCTTGGTCGAGGGCCGCCAGCTGGTCGCTGGCCAGGTACCAGTCGGCCAGGCCGCAGTACAGTGCGTCGGCCGCCTGGATCTGGTTGCCGCTCACGCCCAGGTAGATGCCCAGTTCACCGGGAATGCGCGACAGGAAATAGCTGCCGCCGACGTCGGGGAAGTAGCCGATCCCAACTTCGGGCATGCCCAGGCGGCTGCGCTCGGTGACCACGCGCAGGTCGCAGCCCTGGGCCAGGCCCATGCCGCCACCCAAAGTAAAGCCGTCCATCAGCACCAGCACCGGTTTGCGGTAGTGGTGGATGAGCAGGTCGAGGGCGTATTCCTCGACGAAAAAGTCTTGGTGCAGCGTGTCGTCGGCTTTGAAGCTGTCGTACAGCGAGCGGATATCGCCACCTGCACAGAACCCTTTGGGGCCCTCGCCACGCAGTACCACAGCGTGTACTTGCGGGTCTTCCGCCCAGCGGTCCAGCTGTTGGCGCAGGCTGCGTACCATGTCCAGGGTCAGGGCATTGAGGCCGGCGGGGCGGTTCAGGGTCAGGTGGCCGACCTGGTTGCGGACTTCGGCCAGCACGTGGTCGGTCGGAGTAATAGCGTGCGCAGTCATTGCGTTCTCCCTGCTTTGTTATTGATTTTCCAAGTGAAGTCTGGAGTTCGCTGGAGGATCTGCGGATCCTTGCATGCGAATTTGCCTTGCACAATCGACAAATCTGCAGGGCGAACCTGCATTTCTGCCATGGCTGGGGATGTTGCCACTCTAACAAGGTTTCAGGGCGATAGGGCCAGCCGCACCCATGCATCCCTTTGTTCATTAACCTGACCGTAACGATCTGCCACCGAGCTTGATTGATCCCCCAACCCCCCAGGCCTAAGTTGACCCCACGACAGCGAACCCGTGGAGTCACCATGACAACAACACAGAATCCACCGCCGCAATGGTCGCGACGGCGTGCCGAAAAGCAGCGCCGCCTCGACCGGGTCCGCCACCTCGCCGACGGCGTGGTGCTGCCCACCGAGCGTATCGTCGAAGCCCTGGAGCTGTTGCTCGCCCCCGGCGACCGGGTGGTGCTCGAAGGCAACAACCAGAAGCAGGCCGACTTCCTTTCGCGCTCGCTGGCCAAGGCCGACCCTGCGCGCCTGCACGACCTGCACATGATCATGCCCAGCGTCAGCCGTGCCGAGCACCTGGACCTGTTCGAACGCGGCATTGCGCGCAAGCTCGATTTCTCCTTCGCCGGCCCGCAAAGCCTGCGCATCGGCCAGCTGCTGGAGGATGGCCTGCTCGAAGTCGGCGCCATTCACACCTACATAGAGCTGTACTCGCGGCTGCTGGTCGACCTGATCCCCAACGTGACATTGGTGGCAGGCTTCATGGCTGATCGCGACGGCAACCTGTACACCGGCCCCAGCACAGAGGACACCCCGGCACTGGTGGAGCCAGCCGCCTTCAGCGACGGCATCGTCATCGCCCAGGTCAACCAGTTGGTGGACCGTGTAGACGACCTGCCACGGGTTGATATCCCGGCCTCCTGGGTCGATTTCGTGGTGGTCGCCGACCAGCCCTTCTATATAGAACCGCTGTTCACCCGCGACCCGCGCCATATCAAGCCGGTGCATGTGCTGATGGCGATGATGGCCATACGCGGTATCTACGAAAAGCACCAGGTGCAGTCGCTCAACCACGGCATTGGCTTCAACACCGCAGCCATCGAGCTGATCCTGCCCACCTATGGCGAGTCGCTGGGCCTGAAGGGCAAGATCTGCCGCAACTGGACACTCAACCCGCACCCCACACTGATCCCGGCCATCGAGACCGGTTGGGTGCAGAGCGTGCACTGCTTCGGTACCGAGCTGGGCATGGAGGACTACATCGCCCAGCGCCCCGACGTGTTCTTCACTGGCCGCGATGGTTCGCTGCGCTCCAACCGCATGATGTGCCAGCTGGCCGGGCAATACGCCGTCGACCTGTTCATTGGCGCCACCCTGCAGGTGGACGGCGATGGCCATTCCTCGACCGTGACCCGCGGCCGCCTGGCCGGTTTCGGCGGCGCGCCGAACATGGGCCACGACTCCCGTGGCCGGCGCCATGCCACCCCGGCCTGGCTCGACATGACCGTGCCGGACACTCTGCTCGAACGCGGCCGCAAGCTGGTGGTGCAGATGGTCGAGACCTACCAGGAAGGCGGCAAGCCCACCTTTGTGGAAACCCTCGATGCCGTGGAAGTAGCCAAGAAGGCCGGCATGCCGCTGGCACCGGTGATGATCTACGGCGACGACGTCACCCACCTGTTGACCGAGGAGGGCATCGCCTACCTGTACAAGGCCCGCAGCCTGGAAGAGCGCCAGCAGATGATCGCCGCCGTCGCCGGGGTTACTGCGATAGGCCTGCGGCATGACCCGAAGGATACCCAGCGCATGCGCCAGCAGGGCCTGATTGCCTTGCCCGAAGACCTCGGCATCCGCCGCACCGACGCCAGCCGCGAGCTGCTGGCCGCGCGCAGCATCGCCGACTTGGTCGATTGGTCTGGCGGCCTCTACAACCCGCCTGCGCGGTTCAGGAGCTGGTAATGAAAGCACTCGACTTGCAACCGCATGGGCCTCTTCGCGGGCACACCGGCTCCCACATGTTCATCTCTTCACTTCAATCCGGCACCGTCCCTGTGGGAGCGGGTTTACCCGCGAAGAGGCCGGCCCAGGCAATCGAAATTCCCTTGGCCGACCACTTGGCCGACCTGGCGGTTGAGGCCCTGATCGACGAAGCCGACCTGTCACCCAAACCCGGCCTGGTAGACCGCCGCAGCAACGGCGCCCATACCGATATGACCCTGGCCCTGATGCACGCCTCGGCCCTGGCCCTGTGGCCCTGCCTGCGCAACATGGCTGAAGCCGCCCAAACCATCGGCACGATCAGCCAACCGCTACGTGCCTCTCTGGGCAAGCTCGGCCGCGATGGCGAAGCCGCGATGCTGGCCGCCACCCACGGCGTCAACACCCACCGCGGCGCGATCTGGGCCCTGGGCCTGCTGGTAGCCGCCAAGGCCCTCGACCCCGATGCCGACGCCAGCACCCTGGCCGCCCGCGCCGGGCGCATCGCCCTGCTCGACGACCCGGCCATGCCGCCACAGCAAAGCCACGGCCTGCAGGTGCGCCAGCGCTACGGCACCAGCGGCGCTCGGGAACAGGCACAGCAAGGCTTCCCCGCCGTCATCCGCCACGGGCTGCCGCAACTGCAGCGCAGCCGCGCC
>NZ_JABMCW010000416.1:0-4217 GCF_013179705.1 Pseudomonas sp. CM25
TGCAGAACCTGCTGGAAGTCGCCGAAGCTACCGCCATCGCGGCCGAAGCCCGTAAAGAGTCCCGCGGCGCTCACGCCCGTGAAGACTTCGAAGACCGTGACGACGAAAACTGGCTGTGCCACACCCTGTACTACCCGGGTGAGAAGCGCGTTGCCAAGCGTGGCGTCAACTTTGCGCCGAAGACCGTACCGGCCTTCGAACCAAAAATCCGGACTTACTAAGGGTGGCTGCTATGTTGAAAGTCGAAGTTTATCGCTACAACCCCGACACCGACTCGGCGCCCAAGATGGAGTCGTTCGACGTCGATACCGGCGGCAAGGACCTGATGGTTCTCGATGTGTTGGCACTGATCAAGGAAAAGGACGAGGGTTTCTCGTACCGTCGCTCCTGCCGTGAAGGTGTGTGCGGTTCCGATGGCATGAACATGAACGGCAAGAACGGTCTGGCCTGCATCACCCCGCTGTCGGGTGTGGTCAAGGGCAACAAGCTGATTCTGCGCCCGCTGCCAGGCCTGCCGGTCATTCGTGACCTGGTGGTCGACATGAGCATCTTCTACAAGCAGTACGAGAAGGTGAAGCCGTTCCTGCAGAACGACACCCCGGCGCCGGCCATCGAGCGCCTGCAGTCGCCGGAAGACCGCGACAAGCTGGACGGTCTGTACGAGTGCATCCTGTGCGCTTGCTGCTCGACTTCCTGCCCGTCGTTCTGGTGGAACCCGGACAAGTTCCTGGGTCCGGCCGCTCTGCTGCAGGCTTACCGCTTCCTGGCCGACAGCCGCGACACCAAGACTCAGGAGCGCCTGGCGTCCCTGGATGACCCGTTCAGCGTATTCCGCTGCCGCGGGATCATGAACTGCGTAAACGTTTGCCCGAAAGGTCTGAACCCGACCAAGGCAATCGGTCACGTACGTAACATGCTGCTGCAAAGCGGCACCTGATACAAAGTGTTGTACCTGCAGTAAGCCGAGGTGCGGGTGGTGAGCCCGCACTGAGGTAAAACCCGAGCAAGGGCCCACAAAGCCCGCGCTCATTACCTATGAAGATATGAGACCAGCAGGGGCTTTCCGGGCTGGTACCCGGAAAATCAGCAGGATCCAAGTGGCGTGGTTCAGTCGCTTTATTCGGACTTTTCCAGGTTTGCTGTGGCTCTCGCCGATCAGTCCCCTAATCGAGGGTGACCAAGCATGCAAGAAAGCGTGATGCAGCGCATGTGGGAAAGCGCCCACCTCTCAGGTGGTAACGCTGCATATGTGGAAGAGCTCTACGAGCTCTACCTGCACGACCCTAACGCTGTGCCAGAAGAGTGGCGCACCTACTTCCAGAAGTTGCCCGCCGACGGCAGCACCGCTACCGATGTATCGCACTCGACAATCCGCGACCATTTCGTACTGCTGGCAAAGAACCAGCGCCGCGCCCAACCGGTATCTGCCGGGAGCGTGAGCAGTGAACACGAGAAGAAGCAGGTTGAAGTTCTGCGACTGATCCAGGCCTATCGTATGCGCGGCCATCAGGCTGCCAAGCTCGACCCGTTGGGGTTGTGGCAGCGCCCTGCGCCCGTAGACCTGTCGATCAATCACTACGGCTTGACCAATGCCGATCTTGATACGACCTTCCGTGCCGGCGACCTGTTCATCGGCAAAGAGGAGGCGAGCCTACGCGACATCGTCGATGCACTCCAGAAGACATATTGTCGCACCATTGGCGCCGAATTTACCCACATCGTCGACTCCGAGCAGCGCAGCTGGTTCCAGCAGCGCCTCGAAAGCGTGCGCGGCCGTCCGGAGTTTTCCGCCGACGTGCAGACCCACCTGCTCGAGCGCGTGACCGCCGGTGAGGGCCTTGAGAAGTACCTGGGCACCAAGTACCCAGGCACCAAGCGCTTCGGCCTTGAAGGTGGCGAGAGCCTGATCCCGATGCTGGACGAAATGATCCAGCGTTGCGGCTCCTACGGCACCAAGGAAGTCGTCATCGGCATGGCCCACCGGGGCCGTCTGAACGTGCTGGTGAACACCTTCGGCAAGAACCCGCGCGAGCTGTTCGACGAGTTCGAAGGCAAGAAGATGAACGAGCTGGGCTCCGGTGACGTGAAGTATCACCAGGGCTTCTCCTCGAACGTGATGACCACCGGTGGCGAAGTGCACCTGGCCATGGCGTTCAACCCGTCCCACCTGGAAATCGTTTCGCCAGTGGTCGAGGGTTCGGTGCGCGCCCGTCAGGACCGCCGCAACGACACCGTTGGCGACAAGGTGCTGCCGATCTCGATCCACGGCGACGCTGCGTTCGCTGGCCAGGGCGTGGTCATGGAAACCTTCCAGATGTCGCAGACCCGCGGTTTCAAGACCGGCGGTACCGTGCACATCGTGATCAACAACCAGGTCGGTTTCACCATCAGCAACCCGCTGGACGCGCGCTCCACCGAGTACGCCACCGACGTTGCCAAGATGATCCAGGCGCCGATCCTGCACGTCAACGGCGATGACCCGGAAGCCGTGCTGTTCGTGACCCAGCTGGCCATCGATTACCGCATGCAGTTCAAGCGTGACGTGGTCATCGACCTGGTCTGCTACCGTCGTCGCGGCCACAACGAGGCTGACGAGCCGAACGGCACCCAGCCCCTGATGTACCAGCAGATCAGCAAGCAGCGCACCACCCGTGAACTGTATGCCGAGGCACTGATCAAGGCCGGGCGCATCGACGCCGACCGCGCCCAGGCCAAGATCGACGAGTACCGCAACGCGCTGGACAATGGCCTGCACGTTGTAAAAAGCCTGGTCAAGGAGCCGAACCGCGAGCTGTTCGTCGACTGGCGTCCGTACCTGGGCCATGCCTGGACCGCGCGTCACGACACCCGCTTCGACCTCAAGACCCTGCAGGACCTGTCGGCCAAGCTGCTCGAGCTGCCTGAAGGCTTTGTCGTCCAGCGCCAGGTATCGAAGATCTACGAAGACCGTCAGAAGATGCAGGCCGGTGGCTTGCCGATCAACTGGGGTTATGCAGAGACCATGGCCTACGCCACCCTGCAGTTCGAAGGTCACCCGATCCGCATGACCGGCCAGGACATCGGCCGTGGCACCTTCTCGCACCGCCATGCGGTATTGCACAACCAGAAGGACGCCAGCACCTATATTCCGTTGCAGAACCTGTTCCCGGGCCAGCCACGTTTCGACCTGTACGATTCGTTCCTGTCCGAGGAAGCGGTACTGGCCTTCGAATACGGCTACTCGACCACCACGCCGAACGCGCTGGTGATCTGGGAAGCCCAGTTCGGTGACTTCGCCAACGGTGCGCAAGTGGTGATCGACCAGTTCATCACCAGCGGCGAGCACAAATGGGGCCGCCTGTGCGGTCTGACCATGCTGCTGCCACACGGTTATGAAGGTCAGGGCCCGGAGCACTCCTCTGCGCGTCTGGAGCGTTACCTGCAGCTGTGCGCCGAGCACAACATCCAGGTGTGCGTACCGACCACCCCGGCACAGATCTACCACCTGCTGCGTCGCCAGGTGATCCGCCCGCTGCGCAAGCCGCTGGTGGTGCTGACGCCGAAGTCGCTGCTGCGCCACAAGCTGGCCATCTCGACCCTGGAAGACCTGGCCGAAGGCTCGTTCCAGACCGTGATCCCGGAAATCGACGCGATCGATCCGGCCAAGGTCGAGCGCCTGGTGCTGTGCAGTGGCAAGGTCTACTACGACCTGCTGGAAAAACGCCGTGCCGAAGGCCGCGAAGACATCGCCATCCTGCGTCTCGAGCAGCTGTACCCGTTCCCGGAGGACGACCTGGTCGAAATCCTGGGTCAATACAGCAACCTCAAGCACGCCGTATGGTGCCAGGAAGAGCCGATGAACCAGGGCGCCTGGTACAGCAGCCAGCACCACATGCGCCGTATCCTGGGCCGCCACAACAAGGCACTGGTCCTGGAATACGCCGGCCGCGACGCTTCTGCCGCGCCAGCCTGTGGTTACGCTTCGAAGCACGCCGAACAGCAGGAAAAACTGCTGCAAGACGCCTTCACTGTCTAACACCTTCGCGCACCTGAAACCGAATTTAAGGAAACACAGATAATGGCTATCGAGATCAAAGCCCCAACCTTCCCGGAATCGGTTGCCGATGGCACCGTTGCCACCTGGCACAAGAAGCCGGGCGAAGCCGTCAAGCGTGACGAGCTGATCGTCGACATCGAGACCGACAAGGTCGTCCTGGAAGTACTGGCTACCGCTGATG
>NZ_JABMCW010000417.1:0-4173 GCF_013179705.1 Pseudomonas sp. CM25
CCAACGGCATGCCGTAGTCGTACAGGTTGTTCATCACCTGGAAGATAGAGGTGAAGATCCGCGAACCACCTGGCGTACCGATGACCAGCTCGACCTTGCCATCACGGGTCATCAGGCTTGGGCTCATGGAAGACAGCATGCGCTTGCCCGGCTCGATGGCATTGGCATCGCCGCCGACCACGCCAAAGGCATTCGCCGCCCCCGGCTTGGCGCTGAAATCGTCCATTTCGTCGTTCAGCAGGAAGCCCGCGCCTTTCACCACCACGCCACTGCCGTAGTCAAGGTTGAGGGTGTAGGTGTTGCTGACCGCATTACCCTGTTTGTCGACGATCGAGAAGTGCGTGGTCTGATGCGGCTCCAGGCCCGGCTTGACCTTGTCGGTGTCGGAAATCGCCTTCGGGTTGACCTGCGCGGCGCGCTTGGCCAGGTAATCCTTGGCCACCAGCTGGTCCACCGGCACCTTGGTGAAGGCCGGATCGCCAAGGTAGTCGGCGCGGTCGGCGAACACGCGCTTCTCGATCTCCGCCAGCAGGTGGATGTACTGCGCCGAGTTGTGCGCCACCCCCTTGAAGTCGGCCGCACGGTCTTCCTTGATGCCCAGCAGCTGGGCCAGGGCGACGCCGCCGGAGCTCGGCGGCGGCGCGGTGTACACCACGTTGCCACGCCAGCTAACGGCCATCGGCTCACGCCACACGGCTTTGTAATCCTTCAGGTCTTGCTTGGTGATCAGGCCATTGTCGGCTTGCATCTGCGCCACCAGCAGGTCGGCGGTCTTGCCCTGGTAGAACTCGCTGACGCCTTTGTCGGCGATGCGCTCCAGGGTTTGGGCCATTTCCGGCTGCTTGAACAACTCGCCGACCTTCATGTTGCCGAAGTAGTCGTTGAAGTTGGTCGCGGTCTTGAACATGCCCTGGGCATCGTTGCGGTACTGGTACTGCTTTTCCGCCACCTTGAAGCCGTTTTTCGCATAGCCGATGGCCGGCGTCAGCAGCTCGCTCCAGGGCAGCTTGCCGAACTTTTGGTGTGCTTCCCACAGGCCCATCACCGTACCGGGCACACCCGCGGCACGTACACCGACCAGGCTGAGGTTCTCGATGACCTCGCCCTTGTCATCCAGGTACATGTTGCGCGTGGCGGCCTTTGGCGCGACTTCACGGTAGTCGAGGAAGTAAGGCTTGCCGTCGACGAACAGGGTCATGAAGCCGCCACCGCCGATGTTACCGGCCTCCGGGTAGGTCACCGCCAGGGTGAAGGCGGTGGCGACTGCCGCGTCCACCGCATTGCCGCCCTTTTTCAGGATATCGGCGGCCACCTGTGCACCATATTGATCAGGCGCGGCTACCGCGCCGCCTTCCAGGTTGGCGGCATAAACCGAAGAACAGCTCAGGATCGCGGCTGCGAGAGCCAGGTACTGGAACGGGACAATGCGCATGACACTTCCTTGGTGTTGTTTTTGTTGAGCAGTCAGTAAGGCCGAAGCGTTTCAACTGCGCAATCATCCGTAGGAAGTTTCGCCGCCGATGGACAGGATGTGTCGCGTTCAGGCAAATCAGCAGGCGTACATCGCCAGCTTGCGCTGGATGAAATCGAGGAAGCACTGGATGCGCAGCGCCAGCTGGGTATTGCGGTAATACACCGCATGAATCGGTTGGCGATAACCGTTGTTGGCCTCGCCCAGCAGTACCTGCAAGCGCCCGGCGCGGATGTCTTCGTGGGTCATGAAGTGCGACAGGCTGACGATGCCCTCGCCAGCCAGGGCCAGCTGGCGCAGGGTCTCGCCGCTGGAGGCGATCAGCGCCGGGCGGATGCTCCAGCGGTCGCCCTGGGCGTGGCGCAATGGCCACTGGTTGAGCGACTCGGGCTGGCTGAAACCCAGCAGGCAATGGTTGCTCAGGTCCTCTACCCGCTGCGGGGTACCGTGCTGCTCCAGGTAAGCCGGGCTGGCCAGCACCTGCACCGGGCTGCAACCCAGGTTGCGCGCGTGCAGGCTGGAGTCGGCCAGTTCGCCGATGCGGATCGCCACATCAGTGCTCTGCTCCAGCAGGTCGATGATCAGATCGTCGGTGTTCAGCTCCAGTTCGATACCCGGGTACTGGCGCCGAAACTCGCCGATCCACGGCAGGATGGCGTGCAGCATGAACGGTGCGGCCGCATTGATGCGCAAGCGCCCGGTGGGGGTCTGGCGGTTCATCGACAGGCGCTCTTCCATCTCGTCCATCTGCTGCAGGATCAGCCGCGAGCGCTCGAGGAAGAACCGGCCCTCTTCGGTCAGGTCCATGCGCCGGGTGGTGCGGTTGACCAGCGTGGTACCCAGCTTGGCTTCCAGGCGCGACAAGGTGCGGCTGACGGCCGACGGGGTCTGGCCCATCTGCTCGGCGGCAGCGGAGATCGAACCGCAGTCGATGACAGCGACGAATACCTGGAGTTCTTCGGATCGGGTTTTCACGTCTGGGCCTGTAGTGGATCTTTGCAGAGATTAGATAGCCGCTTGTGCAGGCCAAGTCCAGCGGTGGGTGAACCCGCTCCCGCAGGAACCCCATTGACCTTGAAATCGGTGCAATACCTGTGGGAGCGGGTTCACCCGCGAAGAGGCCGGTGCACACAAACCTCAATCAGCCTTGCCAAACACCTGGTCCAGGTGCGCCTCATAGGCTGCCAAGGCTGCTGGCACATCCGGCCGTTTCATCACGTCAGTCGCCAGAAAGGTCGGCAGCCCGGTCATGCCGAGGAACTGGTTGGCCTTGTGGAACGGGAAGTACACCGCGTCCACGCCCTTGCCCTCGAAGAAATCGCTGGCGTCGTCAAAGGCCTGCTGCGGCGCGTTCCAGGTCAGCGACAACATGTACTGCTTGCCGTGGACCAGGCCACCGCTGCCGTACTTCTGCGAGTGGTCCGAGCGGGTACGGCCGTCGTTGGCATACAAGCTGCCGTGACCTGCAGTGAACACATCATCGACGTATTTCTTTACCGTCCACGGCGCCCCCATCCACCAGCCTGGCATCTGGTAGATCACTACATCGGCCCAGAGGAATTTCTGCACTTCTTCCTCGGCGTCGTAGCCGCCGTCGATAAAGGTCTCGCGTACATCGAAACCGGCCCGGTCCAGGTGAGCGATTGCAGCTTCGTGCAAGGTGGTGTTGAGGCGACCGTCAGAATGTGCGAACTGTTTACCGCCGTTGAGCAAAAGGATCTTTTTCATGCTGGCCTCCAGGGCCGGATTCAGAAATCAGGCCGGCAGGTTAGAGGCTCGCGAGCGTGGAATACAGCAACGACGGGGCAAAATACAATTGATCTGAAGTCACGAATGGCAAACACATTATTGCCGTAGAATCGGTTCATCATCCTCCATCGAGTGTCATCCCAATGAGTGAGCAACACGCCTTCATCCTCAAAGCCAAGACCCGCCCGGAAATGGCTGATGCGTTCGAAACCCTGTTCCGCGCCTACGTCGAACCCAGCCGCCAGGAACCGGGCTGCATCGAGTACCACATGCTGCGCGACCAGCAGGACCCAAGCCTGTTCGTGTTCTTCGAGGTGTGGGCCGACAAGGCCGCGCTCGACGTGCATTCGGCACTGCCGCACATGACTGCGTTCTTTGAAAAACGCATGGATTACCTGGAGCGTGAGTTCGATATCCAGATGATCGACATGCTCAGCGCGTCATCGGCTAGCCGTTGATCAGCAGATGGCCGCCGAGTACGGCCAGGCCGATGAAAAAGCAGCGCTTGAACAGCGCTGCACTGATGCGCTGACGCAGCCACTGCCCGGCGAGCATGCCCAGCAGGGCCGGCGCCAGCATCAGCAGTGACGCGCCCAACGCCTGGCCACCCAGGGCGTCCTGCCCGGCCAGGCCGCAGGCCAATGCCAGGGTCGAGACCGTGAATGCCAGGCCCAGGGCCTGGATCAACTCATCGCGGCGCATGCCCAGGCTCTGCAGGTAAGGCACTGCCGGCATCACGAACACCCCTGTGGCGGCGGTGACCACGCCAGTCACAAAGCCGCAGACCGGCCCCAGCCACCCTTCCCAGACAGGCACCACGCGCAAGGCCGGCCCCACCAGCCCGTATAGTGCGTAGATCACCAGCGCCGCCCCCAATGCATGCACCGCCCACGGCCCGCTGTTGATGCCCAGCCATGCACTGCCGAGCAATGTCCCGACGAAAATCATCGCCA
>NZ_JABMCW010000418.1:0-4163 GCF_013179705.1 Pseudomonas sp. CM25
CGCACGCTCTGACCCACTTCAAGGCCGATGTCCCACAGCAAGGTGAGAAAACGCTCGATCGCGTCGCGGTACTGTTCGTGCTCGGCCGCACCCAGCAGGATCAGCAGGTCGATGTCCGAATGTGGGTGCAGTTCGCCGCGCCCGTAGCCGCCCACAGCCACCAGGGCGATGCCGCTGGGGTCGCCCCAGGCAAACTGGTTCCACGCCTGTTGCAGGATATTGTCGACCAGCCAGGCGCGGGCTTCGATCAGCGGGCGTATTTCACCACCCGCGCGGAAACGCTTGTCGAGCACCTCGCCGGCCTGGCGGATGGCTTTCTTGAAGGCGGCGATGGGGCTCGCCTTGAGGGCCAGTTCCGCCTGGAACTGGCCGCGGTCGAACAGCTCGGGGTCCACCTGGGGCATCGCGTCACGTTCCTGTCGGGGGTGGCTGCCGGCGTGCGGTCAGGCCGAGATGCGCGGGATGGTGTCGTCCTTGCGCAGGGTGAAGATCTCGTAGCCGGTCGCAGTCACCACCAGGGTGTGCTCCCACTGGGCCGAGAGCTTGCGGTCCTTGGTGATGGCGGTCCAGCCGTCGCCCAGCACCTTGGTGTCGGCCTTGCCCTGGTTGATCATCGGCTCGATGGTGAAGGTCATGCCTTCTTTGAGTTCCATGCCGGTGCCGGCGCGGCCGTAGTGCAGAATCTGCGGCTCTTCGTGGAATACCTTGCCGATACCGTGGCCGCAGAACTCGCGTACCACCGAGAAGCCGTTCTTTTCCGCGTGCTTCTGGATCACTTCGCCGATGTCGCCCAGGCGGCAGCCCGGCTTGACCAGTTCGATGGCCTTGTACATGCATTCCTGGGTGACCTGGGACAGGCGCTCGGCCCATACCGGCACGGTGCCGACGTGGAACATGCGGCTGGTGTCGCCGTGGTAGCCGTCCTTGATCACGGTGACATCGATGTTCAGCGTGTCACCGTCCTTGAGCGGCTTGTCGTTGGGTATGCCGTGGCAGACCACATGGTTGATCGAGGTGCAGATCGACTTCGGGTAGCCCTTGTAGTTGAGCGGTGCCGGGATGGCCTGCTGGACGTTGACGATATAGTCGTGGCACAGGCGGTCGAGCGCTTCGGTGGTGACACCGGGCTTGACGTGCTCTTCGATCATTTCCAGCACTTCGGCGGCCAGGCGGCCAGCGATGCGCATCTTCTCGATGTCTTCTGCGGTCTTGATGGTGACGGTCATTACAGGCTCTCTACGGCGCCGTGCACGGCGCGAACAAACGGGAAAGGCCGGATTCTAGCAGAGCAGGGCGCCGATCGGTCGGGATAAAGGCGGCCATGCTGCTGTCTACAGCTGGCATTCTGGCGCGAAAGCCGGGGTGCTGCAAAAGCCGCTGACGGACGCAACAGTATTCGGGTTCCGTTCGCTCGCGGTCTGTGGTATAAAATGCGCCGCTTTCGGGGATGACCCCGTGAGCTTCAAACCCACACACGTGTCGACACGATGACCTGGGTGCCCCGATCTCTTCGGAATCGCGGGTTGGTCATTGGGATGCGTGGAGGCCCAACCCGACTTACCAAGGAACTATCATGTCCCAAGTCAATATGCGCGATATGCTGAAGGCCGGTGTGCACTTCGGCCACCAGACCCGTTACTGGAACCCGAAAATGGGCAAGTACATTTTCGGCGCGCGTAACAAGATTCACATCATCAACCTGGAAAAAACCCTGCCAATGTTCAACGACGCCCTGGCGTTCGTAGAGCGTCTGGCTCAGGGCAAGAACAAGATCATGTTCGTCGGTACCAAGCGTTCCGCCGGCAAGATCGTGGCCGAGCAAGCTGCTCGCGCCGGTTCGCCATACGTTGACCACCGCTGGTTGGGCGGCATGCTGACCAACTACAAGACCATTCGTGCTTCGATCAAGCGTCTGCGCGACCTGGAAACCCAGGCCGAAGATGGCACCTTTGCCAAGCTGACCAAGAAAGAAGCCCTGATGCGTTCGCGCGATCTGGAAAAACTGGACCGCAGCCTGGGTGGTATCAAGGACATGGGCGGTCTGCCTGATGCCCTGTTCGTTATCGACGTTGATCACGAGCGCATCGCGATCACCGAAGCCAACAAGCTGGGTATCCCGGTTATCGGCGTTGTCGATACCAACAGCAGCCCGGAAGGTGTTGACTACATCATCCCAGGTAACGATGACGCCATTCGCGCTATCGAGCTGTACATGACTTCGATGGCTGACGCCATCATCCGCGGCCGCAACCACGTTGCTGGCGGCACCGAAGTCTACGCTGAAGAAGCGGCTGCACCTGCTGCCGAGTAATTAGACGCTAGCGTCGACTTGGCACGCAAAAAGGGGGCTCTGCCCCCTTTTTGCCACCTTGAAATCCTGCTGTCAGCATCGGCCCCGCATCATGGGCCCGCTGAGTCAAAAACAGCGGATTTGCAGAATTGAACGCCCGTGAGCAACGGGTGGAATGGTTGAAAAACTTTCCAAGAGGATTTTGAAATGGCAGCAATTACTGCAGCGCTGGTCAAAGAACTGCGCGAGCGTACCGGCGAAGGCATGATGGATTGCAAGAAAGCCCTGGAAAAGGCTGGCGGCGACATCGAAAAAGCCATTGACGACATGCGTGCCTCGGGCGCCATCAAGGCCGCCAAAAAGGCTGGCAACGTCGCTGCTGAAGGCGCTATCGCCGTCAAGACCGACGGTAAATCCGCCGTCCTGCTGGAAGTGAACTCGCAGACCGACTTCCTGGCCCTGCAAGACGACTTCAAAACCTTCGTCGCCGAAAGCCTCGAAGAAGCCTTCGCCCAGAAGCTGACCGACGCCGCTCCGCTGATCGCTTCGCGTGAAGCTGCTCGTGAAGCCCTGGTTGCCAAGGTAGGCGAGAACGTCAACATCCGTCGCCTGGTGCGCGTTGAGGGTGACGTTGTCGGTGCCTACCTGCACGGCAACAAGATCGGTGCTGTCGTTGTCCTGAAAGGCGGCGACGTCGAGCTGGCCAAGAACATCGCCATGCACGTTGCCGCTTCGAACCCGGAGTTCCTGGATTCGTCGGAAATCTCCGCCGAAGCCATCGAGCGCGAGAAGGCCGTCTTCCTGCAGCTGAACGCTGACAAGATCGCCGGCAAGCCGGAAAACATCGTTGAGAACATGATCAACGGTCGTATCACCAAGTTCAAGGCCGAAGCCTCGCTGAAAGAGCAAGCTTTCGTCATGAACCCGGAAGTCAAGGTCGGCGAGCTGGCCAAGAAAGCCGGTGCTGAAATCGTTTCGTTCACCTACTTCAAAGTAGGCGAAGGCATCGAGAAGCCGGTCGACAACTTCGCTGAAGAAGTTGCCGCCCAGCTGGCTGCTGCCAAGCAGTAAGACAGCCCCGTCTGTCGCCACAAAGAGGCTGCCCGCTCACGCGCGCAGCCTCTTTGTCAAAGCGGGAGCGGTTTACAAGGCCGTTGCTCGCTGACGCAGTCGCTGCGTCACATTAGAGTTATACGCAGGCTCAAGAAGCCCGCCAGAATTTTACAAACGCCGCAGGAGAGATTCGCAATGGCTCAGCAGGGCAGTGGTCATCAGGCTCGCTATAAACGCATTCTACTCAAACTTAGCGGCGAGGCCCTGATGGGCTCGGAAGAGTTCGGGATCGACCCCAAGGTCCTGGATCGCATGGCGCTGGAAGTCGGCCAGCTGGTCGGCATCGGTGTCCAGGTAGGCCTGGTGATCGGTGGTGGCAACCTGTTCCGTGGTGCGGCGCTCAGTGCAGCCGGCATGGACCGCGTTACCGGCGACCACATGGGCATGCTGGCCACCGTGATGAATGGCCTGGCCATGCGCGATGCGCTGGAGCGGGCAAACATCACCGCCATCGTCATGTCGGCGATCTCCATGGTTGGCGTGACCGATCACTATGATCGCCGCAAGGCCATGCGCCACCTCAACGCCAAGGAAGTCGTAATCTTCGCTGCCGGTACTGGCAACCCGTTCTTCACCACCGACTCTGCCGCTTGCCTGCGCGCCATCGAAATCGATGCCGATGTGGTATTGAAGGCAACCAAGGTCGATGGTGTATACACTGCAGATCCATTCAAGGACCCGCATGCCGAGAAGTTCGATCATCTGACCTACGATGAAGTGCTGGATCGCAAGCTGGGTGTGATGGACCTGACGGCAATCT
>NZ_JABMCW010000419.1:0-4146 GCF_013179705.1 Pseudomonas sp. CM25
CCTTTGGTAACTCTCGGAGCGGTTTTTTTTTGGTTGGCATACATGCACCTCTTACTCATGTTATGCCCGAACACAAAATTTCTGACACCCTCTTAGTGCAGCTCGAAGGTATCGGCATCCAGGTTGGCCGGGAACTTGGCCCGGTACGCCGCCAGCTCCGCCGCCCTCAACACGACGGTGAACACCCCGTCGGCCTCCCCCGCGCTGAGCAGGCTTTCACCCTGGAAGTCCAGCACCTGGCTATCGCCGGAATACGCAAAGCCCTTGCCATCGGTGCCCACCCGGTTCACCGCAGCCACAAAGCACAGGTTTTCGATGCCCCGCGCCGGCAGCAGCCTGTTCCAGTGCTGCCGGCGCGCCGCTGGCCAGTTGGCGGTGTACAGCAGCAGGTCGGTGTCCTGGGCGTCGCGGCTCCACACCGGGAAGCGCAGGTCGTAGCAGATCAGCGGGCGAATCCGCCAGCCCTTGAGCTCGAACTGCACCTGGCGCTCACCCGGTGTGTAGTGTTTGTGCTCGCCGGCCATGCGGAACAGGTGGCGCTTGTCGTAGTGCAGGATCTCACCGTCCGGGCGCGCCCACAGCAGGCGGTTGCGGTGGCTGCCGTCGGCGGCCTGGATGATCACGCTGCCCGTGATCACCGCGTTACGCTTCTTCGCCTGCGCCTTCAGCCATTTGTACGTCGGGCCGTTCTCCGGCTCGCACAGGCTTTCAGACTGCATTGAGAACCCGGTGGTGAACATTTCCGGCAGAACCACCAGGTCCACCTCGCCCACTTGCTCCAGCAGCACCTCGAAGTGTGCATAGTTGGCTTCGCGGTCGTGCCAGGCCAGGGTGGTTTGCACCAAAGCGACTCTCAGGTTAGGCAAGGTACTTAGATCGCGCATAATTTTTCCGCTGCCTGGCGCAGCGTCTCCTCTCGTTTGGCAAAGCACAGGCGTACCAGGCGTTGCTCGGGGATGGGTTGCTGGTAGAACACCGATACCGGGATGGTCGCCACGCCGTGCTCGCGGGTCAGCCACAGCGACATGTCGACATCATTCAGGTCCGGACGGATCAGCGAATAGTCCACCAACTGGAAATACGTACCCGCCGTGCGGGTGAAGCTGAAGCGCGAGCCTTCCAGCAAGCCGCAGAACAGGTCGCGCTTGGCCTGGTAGAAGGCTGGCAGTTCATCGATATGCTCGGGGTGCTCAGCCATGAAATCGGCCAGGGCGCACTGCAATGGCGTCACGCCGCAGAAGTTGACGTACTGGTGCACCTTGCGCAACTCGGCGGTCAACGCCGGCGGGGCGATCACGTAGCCGGTCTTCCAGCCGGTAACGTGGTAGGTCTTGCCGAACGAACTGACCACGAAGGCCTTCTGGTACAGCTCATCATGGGCCAGCACGCTGGCGTGGCGCACGCCGTCATAAACCAGGTGCTCATACACTTCATCGCTGACCAGGTAGATATCGCGTTCGGCAATCAACCGGGCCAGCTGGTCGAGGTCTTCACGGGTGATCAACGCACCGCTGGGGTTGTGCGGCGAGTTGAGGATGACCATGCGTGTGCGCGGGCTCAGGGCGTCACTGAACTTCTGCCAGTCGATACGGAAGCTGCCGTCGCTCAGTTGCACATGCACGCAACGTCCACCGGCCAGCTCCACAGATGGCTCGTAGCTGTCGTAGCAAGGGTCGAAGACGATCACCTCGTCACCGGCATGGATCAGCGCCTGGATCGCGCAGAAGATCGCCTCGGTGGCGCCGGGGGTGATGGTCACTTCCTGGTCGGCATCCACCTGCGCGCCGTACAGCCGCGCGACCTTGGCCGCTACCTGCTGACGCAGGGCCGGCAGGCCGGTCATGGGCGAATACTGGTTATGCCCGGCGGCCACATGCCGGCCGACTGCGTCGAGCAGCGCCTGCGGGCCGTTGAAATCGGGAAAACCTTGCGACAGATTGAGCGCACCGGTTTGCACGGCGAGCTGGGACATGGTGGTGAAGATGGTCGTGCCGACATTCGGCAGTTTGCTGCGGATCATGAAGCCCTCTTTCCTGGGGACTGAGAGCTATAAGCTACAAGTTTCAAGCTGCAAGCTACAAGAAAAAGCAGCGTGGATCGCTGTCTGCTTTCACTTGCAGCTTGCCGTTGATCAACGCTTGTCGCGGCGCTTCTTCTCGGCCTTCTTGTGGTGCGACATCAGGCGGCGCTTCTTGTTGACCTGGCGATCGGTGAGGGTGTTCTTCTTGCCCTCGTACGGGTTCTCACCGCCCTTGTACTCAATGCGGATCGGCGTACCGACCAGCTTCAGCACCCGGCGATAGGTGTTTTCCAGGTAACGCGAGTACGACTTGGGAATCTTGTCGGTCTGGTTGCCGTGGATCACGATCAGCGGCGGGTTGGCCCCCCCCAGGTGGGCATAGCGCAGCTTGATGCGGCGACCGTTCATCAGCGGTGGCTGGTGCTCGCTCACGGCGTCTTCGAGGATCTGCGTCAGGCGGCTGGTCGGCCAGCGGGTGACCGCCGACTTGAACGCGGCCTGTACCGACTTGTACAGGTTGCCCACGCCGGTGCCGTGCAGGGCGGAAATGAAGTGGATGTCGGCGAAGTCGACGAAGAACAGCCGGCGCTCCAGCTCGGTCTTCACGTAGTCGCGCTCACCCGGCTCCATGCCATCCCACTTGTTCAGGGCGATGACGATGGCACGGCCGGCTTCCAGGGCGAAGCCCAGCAGGTTCAGGTCGTGGTCCACCACACCTTCGCGGGCGTCCATGACGAAGATCACCACGTTGGCGTCCTTGATCGCCTGCAGGGTCTTCACCACCGAGAACTTCTCGACTTCCTCGTGGATCTTGCCGCGCTTGCGCACGCCCGCGGTGTCGATGAAGGTGTACTTGTCGCCATCGCGCTCGAACGGGATGTAGATACTGTCGCGGGTGGTGCCTGGCTCGTCGTAGACCACCACACGCTCTTCACCGAGCATGCGGTTGACCAGGGTCGACTTGCCGACGTTCGGCCGGCCGATGATGGCGATCTTGATGCCATCTTTCTCGCTCGGGCCGGGGATGCGTACCGCTTCCTCGCCTTCGGCGACTTCCTGATCGAGCGATTCCTCTTCGGCATCACGCGGCAGGTGACCGAGCACGGCTTCCATCAGGGCGTTGATACCACGGCCCTGGGAGCCCGCCACCGGAATGGCGTTGCCCATGCCCATCGGCGAGAACTCGGCGCGGGCAACGTCCGGGTCGATATTGTCGATCTTGTTGGCCACCAGGATCGCCGACTTGTTCCGCTTGCGCAGGTGTTCGGCGATCATCTGGTCTGCCGCCGTCATGCCCGCGCGGGCATCGACCAGGAACAGCACATGATCAGCTTCTTCGATGGCCATCAGCGACTGCTCGGCCATCTTCTCGTCCATGCCCACTTCGTCACCGGTGATACCGCCAGTGTCGATCAGGATGAAGGAACGACCCTGCCAGCTGGCATCACCATACTGGCGGTCACGGGTCAGGCCAGACAGGTCACCGACGATGGCATCGCGGGTCTTGGTCAGGCGGTTGAACATGGTGGATTTGCCGACGTTCGGGCGGCCCACCAGGGCAATTACGGGAACCATCGGCTCTCCACTCTCGAATTCTTGAAAATACAAAGGCCGCTGCAAGGCAGCGGCCGGAGGTCTGGCGGCGTGTCCTACGCCGCGGCTTGAAGCCCGCCAAGGCTTCAAGCATAGCTTCAGCGGATGGTCAGTGCCTCGAGCTTGCCGCTGTTGCCGAATACATAGATGGTGTCGCCGACCACAAGTGGGCGGGCGCGCAGGCCATCGCTGTCGATACGCTCACGGCCGACAAAGCGGCCATCGACCTGGCTCAGCAGGTGCAGGTAGCCCTCGAAGTCACCCACGGCCACGTAGCTGGAAAACACTTCCGGTGCCGACAGCTGACGGCGGGCCATGGTGTCGTTGGTCCACAGGGCGCTGGAAGAACGCTCATCGACGCTCTCGACGTTACCCGAGGCTTCGCTGACGTAGACGTTACCGTAGCCCTGGGCGACACCCACGTAGCTGGAAGCATCACGCTGCCAGAGCACGCGGCCGCTTTCCAGGTCCAGGCCCGCTACGCGGCCCTGGTAGGTGCTGACGTACAGGGTACCACCAGAAAGCAGCAGACC